>JAWXAX010000078.1 GCA_034439735.1 Rhodothermales bacterium
CGGGGTTCACCCGCATGGAATCGCAATCCCGGCGGCCGTAACCCGGGGTTCACCCGCATGGAATCGCAATCCCGGCGGCCGTAACCCGGGGTTCACCCGTATGGGAATCGCAATCCCGGCGGCCGGAGGCCGACATTAAACCGTGGAGCGCGCCGGGTTACGGTCCCTGGTGGGGACCTAACCCGGCCTACAGCACCAAATCCAACACCTGGCTCAGCCGTTCGACGCCCGTCACCTCC
This sequence comes from Rhodothermales bacterium, assembly GCA_034439735.1. Lineage (NCBI taxonomy): Bacteria > Pseudomonadati > Rhodothermota > Rhodothermia > Rhodothermales > Rhodothermales bacterium. Next base: position 240 of record JAWXAX010000078.1, read on the forward strand.
AATCCTTTCGGAATCGTCGCTCCTTTTTTATTGTTTTCGGGGATGATGGCTCGGGTGAAGCCGAGCTTCGCGGCCTCGTTGAGGCGCGGCTCGATCTGGCTGACGGTGCGGATTTCGCCGCCGAGGCCTACTTCGCCGATCAGCACCGTCCCGGTGTCGGTGGGAATATCCCGGAACGAGGAGGCGACGGCCAGGATGACGCCGAGGTCCACCGCCGGCTCCTCGAGCCGCACCCCGCCGGCCATGTTCACGAACACATCGTGTGTCGAGAGCCGCAGCCCCTCGCGTTTTTCGAGCACGGCGAGCAGCATCTGGAGCCGGCGCGCCTCGAACCCGGTGGCGTTGCGCTGCGGGGTGTTGTAGGAGGTGGACGTCACCAGCGCCTGGATCTCGACCAGGATCGGGCGGGTGCCTTCGAGGGAGCAGACGACCGTCGATCCGCTGGCCCCGAAGCTCCGCTCGGACAGGAAGATCTCGCTCGGGTTTTTGACCTCCAGCAGCCCGCCGGCGCGCATCTCGAACACCCCGATCTCGTTGGTCGACCCGAACCGGTTCTTCACCGCCCGGAGGATCCGGAAGGCGTGGTGCCGATCCCCCTCGAAATACAATACCGTATCCACCATATGCTCCAACACGCGCGGGCCGGCGATCGAGCCGTCCTTCGTCACGTGCCCCACGATAAACGTCGGGATTTCGTTTTCCTTCGCGAGTTGGAGCAGTGCGGCCGCGCTTTCACGGACCTGGCTGACCGAGCCCGGCGCGCTCTGGACGTCCGGCCGGAAGATCGTCTGGATCGAATCCACCACCATGATGTCCGGCTGCATCTCCTGCACCGCCGCGATGATGCGCTCGACGTTGGTCTCGGCGAAGAGGAAGAAGTTGTCCGACGAAACCCCGAGGCGCTCGGCGCGGAGCTTGACCTGGCGGATGGACTCCTCGCCCGTGACATAGAGCAGCCGGCGGTCCGGCACGTACCGCGCCAATTCGGTCATGAGCGTGCTTTTCCCGATCCCGGGGTCGCCGGCGATGAGCACAAACGACCCCTGCATGATCCCACCGCCCAGCACGCGGTCGAATTCCTGCACGCCTGTCACAATCCGGCTCTCGGAGGTCAGCGCGATGTCCTTCAGCGCCAGCGGCTTCATCGGCCGTTCGGACTTCATCCCCAGCGACGACACCCGCGCCTTGACGGGCGCCTGCGTCATCTCCTCGACAAATGTATTCCAGCCCTCACAGCTCGGGCACTTGCCCAGCCACTGCGGCGCGGTGTGGCCACATTGCTGACAAACGAAGCGGGTTTTGGAACGAGCCATGGGAGACGAGTGCGAAAGGTAAAAGGTAAAAGGCAAAAGGGCGAAAACCGTTGACCCGGGAAGGCTGCCCTGAGGATACGGCGCGGCGGTGACAACATCCCGTCATACGTCCGGCGTAAAGGGGGCGATACAGGAACTAAGTACAGGCTGGATCATATCGGTCCCTTCGTTTTCCAACGCCCGCTGTCCCACGTCCTCCCGGCGTAAATCAGGCCTGAACGGGTTCATGCACCTCATCCCTGGCGTGTCCGAATATGTCGGTTGTTAGCCTCTACATGCTCGATCCGATTCGTGCGCTGGGGCGGTATACCTTGCTGTTGACCCATGCGTTCGAATCGCTGAACGAGTTCCATACGTACCGGAAGAACCTCTTCGATCAGATGGTCAAGATCGGGATCGACTCGCTCCCGATCACGGCGCTTGCGGCGGCGTTCTCCGGGGCTGTGACGACGGTGCAGACGGCCTATCAGCTGGTATCCCCCCTGTTTCCGAAGTCGATCATCGGGTCGATCGTGGCCCCATCGATGATCCTGGAGCTGGGTGCGGTGGTGACGGGATTCATTCTCACGGGCCGCGTGGGGGCCCGCATCGCGGCCGAGTTGGGCACGATGCGGGTGACGGAGCAGATCGACGCGCTCGAGGCGATGGGACTCAACTCGATCGGCTACCTGATCATCCCGCGGGTTCTCGCCGGCGTGCTCATGTTTCCCGTCCTCTACATCGCCGCCGTGCTGGTGGGCGTCGGCGGCGGCATCGCAGTGGCACATCTGGGCGGCTGGGTGCCGGCCGGCGAGTTCGTCAGCGGCGCGCGCGAATTCTTTAATCCGTTCGACCCGGTGTTCGGCATCATCAAGTCCCTCGTATTCGGATTCGTGATTACGTCCATTTCCTGTTACAAAGGCTATTACACCAGCGGCGGCGCGGAAGGCGTCGGGCGTAGCACCACGGAGGCCGCCGTGACGAGTTGCGTGTACATCTTGCTGGCGGACCTGGTGCTGGCCATGACGCTTCTTTAACCTATGATCGAAGCAAAAAACCTGTTCAAGAGCTTCAACGACCGACCGGTGTTGGAAGACGTCAACATGCAGATCGAGGAGGGGGAGACGTTTGCTATCATCGGGCGCTCGGGGTCGGGCAAGAGTGTGCTCATGAAGCACCTCATCGGCCTGCTCAAGCCCGACAGCGGCGAGATCTTGATCGACGGCGTGGACATCAACAAGCTCGACTACCGGGCGCTCCGCACCGTGCGCCGGCAGTTCGGGGTCTTATTCCAGGGCGGGGCGTTATTCGACTCGATGACATCGTTCGAAAACGTCGCCTTTCCGTTGGCGACGTTCACCGACAAGAAGCCGGCGGAGATCGCGCGGGTCGTCCATGAATGCCTGGAGATGGTCGAACTGGAGGACGTGGGTAACAAGATGCCGTCCGAGCTTTCTGGCGGCATGAAGAAACGCGTCGCTCTGGCGCGCGCGATCGCCCTGCGGCCGAAATACATCTTTTATGACGAGCCCAATACCGGGCTCGATCCCGAAACGTCCAATACCATCGATGCCCTCATCAGCGGGCTCTCCGACCGGTTGAACGTAACCAGCATCGTCGTGACACACGACATGCACTCGGTCCTGAGCATCGCGGACCGGGCCGCGTTTATCCACCAGGGGACCATCCGCTGGATAGGGACGGTTGAGGAACTCCATGCGAGCACCGACGATGTGCTGCTCGATTTTGTGAAGGCCCATGAGTACCAGATCGGCGGCCCACGGACGTCGGTCGCGACGAATCCTCCATCCTATTGACCTTTTGACCTGTGAAATATTCGAACGAATTCAAAGTCGGCGCTTCGATCGTCATCAGCGTAGTCGTGTTCATCCTCGGCTCGCGCTTCTTCGATAGCATCCCTCTGTTCAGGGGGACCTACGACCTCTACTCCAGTTTCGAGAATGCCCGCGGGATGGTTACGGGCAACGCCGTCCGCATCAACGGGGTAAGTGTCGGCAGCGTGCAGGATGTGGAGCTCGATCCAGCGACCAACCTGGTAAACATCCGCATCCGGCTCGATTCGAAGATTTCGGTGCCGCAGGGCTCCTATGCCGAAATCACGGGCATCGACGCATTGTCGGCCGTCCAACTCACCATCCACCCCGGCCCCGCCGGCAACCCGCCCATCGAGCCTGAGGGCAGCATCCCCAGCCAGGGGGCATCCGACTTGCTCGCCACGATGTCCGAACGTGCTCCTGTGCTGGTAGAAAGGATAGACAGCGTGCTCGTGGGCCTCAACGCGACGCTGACGGATACCCGCGGCATCATCGAGCCGCAGGGCGACCTCCGCCTCATGCTCACCTCCCTCCGTGGGAGCGCCAACGAACTCGAGCGCCTTATGGTGGCGGAGCGGTCCCGCATCTCGCGGGTCCTGGCGAACGTCGATACCCTGACGGTGACGTTGGGCGACGTCGCCGGCAGCGCGAACGACTCGCTCGCTATCTCCCTGGGCCACCTGAACAACCTCCTCGCCCGCATGGATGGCAACATGGCGCAACTCGAATCCACCATGGCCAGCCTGGATACCATCGTCGGCAAGATCGACCGCGGCGAAGGCACACTCGGGCTCATGATCAACGACCCGTCGCTGTATAACAACCTGGACTCGACGGTGCAAAACATGAATGCGCTGCTGGTGGATTTTAAACAGAACCCGGTGCGCTACATGAAGGCGCTGCGCATCGTAGACCTGTTCTGACCCGCATCTTCAACGCCGATTGCCCGTACGCCCTGCCCATTGCCCCGGCGAGATCCTCATGCCCTCCTACGACGACGCCCTTACGCTGCTACATACCTGGACCCTCAGCGACAGCCTCTGCCGGCATGCCTACGCCGTCGAGGCCTCGCTGGGTGAATACGCCCGACTCCTCGGGGAAGATGAAACGCTGTGGCGTATGACGGGACTGTTGCACGACATGGACTACGAAAAACACCCCACGCCGGCCGAACATCCGTTTGTAGGCGTGGAGGTCCTGCGCAACGCTGGGTATCCCGAGATCATGCTTCAGGCTATCCTCGGCCACGCCACCTACAGCGGTGTCGCCCGCGAGACGCCCCTCGCGCGAGCGCTGTTCGCGGTCGATGAGCTGTCGGGTTTCGTGACCGCCGTCGCCTACGTCCGCCCTGACGGCCTCACCGGTATGACGCCAAAATCCGTCAAGAAGAAGCTGAAGGATCGGCTATTTGCCGCGGCCGTAAGCCGGGAAGATATCCAGATGGGGGTGGAGGAGATGGGGGTCGACCTGGACACCCACATCGAAACCGTGATCCGCGGCATGCAGGCAAACGCGGCGCGTATTGGATTCTGAGGAATGACCGACGACCCGACCCTCCCCATCGATGGCGCTTCGCCGCCCGTGACGCCGGCCACCCTCCGAGAGGCCGGCCTGCCGGAGGTGTCCGCTCTTCCCGAGGTGCGCGACGCCACCCGCGAAAGCGCGCGCAACCTGCGGACCGTCCTCTGGAAGTACATCCGCCGGCATCTCCCCGAACGCGTCGAAACCCCCACCCGGTTTCCCGAGCCGCCAAGACAAACCGGTAGCCAGGCGGCCATCCTGCCCATCCTTCGGCTCGTCCCGTGGCTGCTGGGAGTCCTGTTCGGAATCTCCTTTTTCTGGGATTTTAATGGGATGAGCGCCACCCTCGCCGGCGTGCCGTTTCAATTCGACGGGCTCCTGCGGATCCTGGCGGTGAGCGGGCTCATCGGCTTCCTCACGAACTGGCTGGCGATCACGATGTTGTTCCACCCCCGCCAGCGCCGGCCGCTGTTGGGGCAGGGCCTCATCCCCGCCCAGCGCGAGCGGGTCATCTACCGCCTGGCGTCGACGGTCTCCGAGGAGTTGATCAATGCGGACATCATCAAAAAGAGGATCGAGGAGAGTGGCATCATCGGTCGCTACCGCGACATGGCCTTCGACGTGACGCGCGGCGTGGTCGAGGACCCCGAGTTTCGACGGGAGATCAAGGGCGTCGCGGCCGAATACATCGAACAGGTGGTGGGGTCGGAAGAGGTACGCCGCAAGATTGTCTCCTTTATTATCCAGAAAATCGAAGAGCACGCCGGCGGCCTCGGCGGCATCGCCCTCAAGACCTACCGCTTTCTGGGAGAGCAGGATTTTCAACGTCGCATCGACGAGGCCGTCAGCAAGCTGCCGACGTCGATCGACAGCGCGCTCGACCAGTTCGACGGCCTGCTGGACGCGATTCCAGCGAAGATCCAGGCGCGTTCGGAGGACATCGAGGATGCGGTGACGAAGATGGTGCTTTCGTTTGTCGAGAACCTGGACGTGTACAGCATTGTCGCGACGAACATGCAGGCGTACGACGAACGCCGGCTGGAGGAGCTGATGATCCGGGCCACGAACGAGCAGCTGAACTACATCAAGTACCTTGGCGGCGTGCTCGGGAGCATCGGCGGGCTGGTCATCTGGGAGCCGCTGGCGGCGATGACCGTACTGGGGGCGCTCGGGGTATTGATTGTCGGGCTGGATCGCCTCCTCATGGGGCGGCCGCAGGCCGGGTAGCGAGCGACACCGGCAGGCGGGCCGGCCGGACGGCGATGGGCGCTGGGCGGGACGCCGCGGCTTCCTCAGGCCCGAAATTCAGCAACAGGTTGATGACCCCGTCCTGCGTGGACTCCTCCATGATGAGCGTGCGGAGCCGGCTGGCGCCCTCGAAGCCCTTGAAGTAACCGCCGTACATCCGGCGCATCTCCATCACCCCCTTTCGTTCGCCCAGCCATTCGCATTTGAGCGTCAGGTGCTCCACCACCACCTGAATGCGTTCCTCCCAGGAGGGCGGGGGAGGCGTCTCGCCGGTCTCCCGGTAGATACGCGCGTCGCGGAAGATCCACGGGTTGCCGATGGCCCCCCGGCCGATCATTACGGCATCGACGCCCGTCTCCGCGAACATCAGCTCGATCTTTTCCGGGGTCGTCGCGTCGCCGTTTCCGATCAGCGGGATCTGGATGCCACTTTCCTCCTTGATGCGCTTCAGCCAATCCCACCGCGCCTCGCCCTTGTACATCTGCGAGCGGGTGCGGGCGTGGACGGCGAGGGCCTGGACGCCGGTCTGCTCCAGCATCCGGGCGACGTCCAGGATCTGGATGGTTTCGTCGCTCCAGCCGAGGCGTGTTTTTACCGTGACGGGGCGTGTGGAAGCCGCGATGACCGCCTCCGTGATGGCCTGCATCTTGGGGAGATTGCGGAGGATGCCGGCGCCGCCGTCTTTACACACCACCTTCTTGACCGGGCATCCGAAATTGATGTCGATGAGATCCGGCCCGACGTCGTCGACGATCCGGGTGGCCTCGCGGACCTGGTCGATCTCCCCCCCGAAGATCTGGATGCCCACCGGGCGCTCCTCGTCGTAGATGTCCAGCTTCTGCCGGCTATCCTCGGCGTCGTAGATCAGGCCGCCGGTCGAAATGAACTCCGTGTACAACATATCCGCCCCGTACCGCTTACACAGGATGCGGAACGGCGGGTCGCTCACGTCCTCCATGGGCGCGAGAAACAGAGGTCTATCCCGAAATTCGATGGTTCCGATGCGCATAAAGCGTGGGGTTAGCGGGTATAGGGGGGACACGAAGTATCGTGTCCTTACATGAGTATGTCGAATTCATCCCCCGAGTTTGCCTCGGAAGAGGAAAAAGACCGCCCCGAGCAGGCAGAGGCCGGCCCAGAGGTAGTCCATCGTCAGTTTCTCCTTCATGAAAAAAACCGAGAAGGGGACGAAGACGCTGAGCGTAATAACCTCCTGGAGCACTTTGAGTTGCCCGACGGTCATCACCTCGTGGCCGATGCGGTTCGCCGGCACCTGGAGCATGTATTCAAAAAACGCGATGCCCCAGCTGACGAGCGCGGCGATCAGCCAGGGCTTCTCCGCCATATTTTTGAGATGCCCGTACCAGGCGAACGTCATGAATACATTGCTGCAAATCAGTAGCACGATGGTCCAGATGGTGGGAGGCATGGGGAAGGGTTGGCAGGTTGGCAGGTTACAGGTTGGCAGGTTACAGGTTGCAGGTTTAATACTTCGGACAGTTTACAAATCAGGGCACTGCCGCTTGAAAAATCAGGCCCCTCCCCGTATCAAGTACGGGGCAGGCTCTCGA
>JAWXAX010000079.1 GCA_034439735.1 Rhodothermales bacterium
GCCGCCGCTGCCGCCAAAGATGTCGCTGAAGGCGCTGAAGATGTCGTTGATATCCTGGAAACCCTGCTGACCGGTGCCATTGCCGCGCACGCCGGCGTGGCCGAATCGGTCGTACCGGGACCGTTTCTCCGGACTGGACAGCACCTCATAGGCCTCCGCGGCCTCTTTGAACATCGCCTCCGCCTCCTTGTCGTCCGGGTTGCGATCCGGGTGGTACTTCAACGCCTGCTGGCGATAGGCGCGCTTGAGGTCGGCCTCGGTGGCCGTCTTGTTCACACCCAGTATTTCGTAGTAATCGCGCATAAATCGGAAGAGGCTTGCGGCTACGCCTTACCGGGCGTTCGGGACTATTGCTGGTCGCGGAAACGCCGTGCGCAACGCTGTCGGCGCGCGCGCGTTCCACGGCGGGCGCAGTTTGGGGGGATTACAGGGGGGATCAGGAGGACACGACGACCTTCGTGTGGCGGATCACCCGATCCCCCATACGGTATCCTTTCTGCAGCTCACTCAGTACGACCCCCGCCTCGGTATCGGCGGGCGCCGGCTGCTGCATGAGGGCATCGTGTTCATTTTCATTAAACGGCTGCCCGACGGCCTGGATGTGCTCGACACCCAGGCGCACCATCTCGTCGTTGAATTTGCGGAAGACGAGTTCCACGCCTTCCTTGAGCTTGACGTACATAGGGTCGAGCGCCTGCTGGTCCGACTCGAGCTTCGACGCCGCATCGAGCGACCGGCCGAGGTCGTCCAGCACTTCGAGCATCCGCTGCACGACATGGACCTGGCTGGACTGCACGATCGTGAGCCTCTCGGTGTCGGTGCGTCGTTTATAGTTCTGGAATTCAGCCGCCTGGCGGAGCAGGCGATCTTTCGTGTCTTTCAATTCGGCGCGCAGCCGGGCCACCTCTCCAGAAGCCTCGGGCTCGGCACGCGAGCCGGCCCCCGGGGGCGGCATGGCGTCTGCCTCCCGGGTACGGGCCATTTCTTCCGATGCGGGGGCCGCGTGAGTATCATCTTGCACGGATTCTTCCTGTATGTCTGAGGTTCTGTTCATCGTCAAAACCGTGGGTTCGCCGTAAGGCCTAAAACGAGGGCGTCATTAGTGTTGGGCCGAGCGGTCGGGCCGGCCGAGCAACGCGGCCATGCCTTCCACCAGCGCCACGACGCGGACGTAGTCCATACGCGTGGGGCCGATGATACCGATCGTACCCGTCGTTTCGCCCAGCAAATAGCTGGCGGTGACGATAGAATACTTGTCTCCCTTCCCGTCGCTCAGCTCACGACCGATTCGGACGGCGGCGCGGCCGGGGTCGGATGGGTTCGCGGCCTCATCCTCGAACAGCTGCACCACCACGTCCTCCTCCTCGAGCAGCCCGATAAGGTCCCGCAGGGCGTCCGGATCTTCCTGAAATTCGGGTTGGGCGAGGATGTGCTGGGCGCCGGCGAAGCTGAGCCGGCCGTCGGAGGGTTCGCTGAATAGGGCCGCCGTCGAGTTGAGCACGAGGCGGATGATGCCGGTCTTTTCATCGCTCACATCCTGCATCCGCGACGCATACGTCTGGCGGATGTCGTCCAGCGTCAGGCCGGCGAGGCGTTCGTTCATCAACGCCACGGCCGCATCCACGTCGCGCCGCTCCAGGCCAGACTCCACCTCCAGCACGATGGTCTTGAACAGGCCGCCGCGCAGACTGATGACGAACATCAGGCGGGAAGAGGACAGCGGCACCGCCTCCATCCGATCCAGGATCCCCAGCGAGAGCCTGGGGCTGAGCACGACGCCGAGCAGATTCGAGAGCCGGCCCAGCAGACGCGAGCACTCCTTCAGGAACACTTCGTTGTGCGTGGCGGCGCGGTCCAGCCCTTCCCGCAGCAGCCGGCCTTCTTCTTGAGACAGGGCCTGGCGCAGCATGAGCTGGTCGACAAACACGCGGTACCCGAGGTTGGTCGGGACACGCCCGGCCGACGTGTGCGGATGGTCGAGAAACCCGCGTTCCTCGAGATCGCTCATCGTGTTGCGGATGGAGGCCGGGCTGAGGCCCAGCATGTACCGCCGCGCGAGGGCGCGCGAGCCCACGGGGCCGGCGGTGTCGATAAAATCGGACACGACCAGCCGCAGGATTTCGCTTTCGCGCTCCGTGAGGGCGTGCCGACGGGTTGGACGATATGGGTGCGTGGCGCTTTTCACTGCAATGCCTCCTAGCAAAACCCTTGCCGACCGCCCCCGCGGCGATCGACGCGCGACGAAACGGCAGACCGAAACGCGCGACGCGCCCGCCCGGTCCCGGGATCATTCAAAATAGCCGAAATACGCATGCCATGGTACTGACACGCTAAAAAAGCACCGTATCGACCTGTGCCATCCTGGCACAGGTCGATACGCTGGATTCGAGCAATCTGGCGGACTCAACCGATCGCGGAGCACCGGGCAGCGTTATTTGATCCGCTCCAACTCGATCTCGCGCCGGAAGGAGATGTCGGCGCCGGCTTCGGTCCGGAACGCGTTCCGCGAGCTGGACACGAAGGGCGTCGCCGGCGCCTGGCTGGTCGATACCCGCGGGGCAATACCATCATTCTGATAGGTATTCCCATCGTCGTACCGGCTCTGCGGATAGTCGTCGTCGTACGGGTTCGAATTATACCGGATTCCGTCTTCCTCGTATTCGTACGGGTCGTCGTAGCGGCCGCCGTAATAGGGGTCGTACCCCTCGTCGCCGCGGTACCCGTAGCTGATCGCCTCGTCGCCGAAGTCGGCCAGCAGGTTACGATCGTCCGGCAGGAGGGAGATCGGCGGGTAGCCGTTAAACGAGCGGGGGTTAAACAGCCGGCTGTGCGAACGCAAGTAGACGCGTTGCTTACGCAGGCTGAGCGATCCGACCCGGTAGCCGTGGCCATCGCGGTACCGATCCAGCACGTAGCCGTCGTAGTGGCGCGTGGAGATCATCTCGAAGCCGGCCGACGGATCGCCCACAAGGAACACGTCGCGGTCGAACACGACATCCCCGTCGCGGTAAATCGTGGCCTGGATGTGGGCGAGTTCGTCCGGGATGCGGTTCACCTCACCCATGTAGCGGCCGTTGCGGTAGATCTCGATGGCGTCGATGAAGATGTCGACTTCCGCATAGCGGCCGTTGGCGTGCCGGACGCGCTGATGGTACCGGGTGCGGACGTCCACATCGATCGTGCGGCGGTTGCTGCCCCAACCCACTTCCACGTACACCACCTGGCGGTAGCGGTAATGGGGCTCCCAGCGGCGTTGGTGGCGGTACTGCCACGGCCAGCGGACGCTTACGTGCACGTTCGGCTTCGACACGTGGGGATGACGCCGATAGTCGACGTGCGTGCGGTCCTGCCGGGGTTCGTAGACCTGGATCGGCTCGCGGCGCTGGGGCTCCTGGCGGCGATCCGGCTCGGCGCGACGGGTGGTCTCCTCACGCGCGGAAGGATCGTTGCGACGATCAGGCTCGATCCGGCGCTCGGGTTCTGACCGGCGCTCGGGCTCGGCGCGGCGATCAGGCTGGCGTTCGGGCTGGCGTTCGGGTTCGGCGCGACGCTCGGGTTCGGCACGGCGATCAGGCTGGCGTTCGGGCTGCCGTTCGGGCTCGGCGCGGCGCTCGGGTTCGGCACGGCGATCCGGCTGGCGTTCGGGCTGGCGCTGGGGTTCGGGGCGGCGGTCAGGCTGGCGCTGAGGTTCGGAGCGGCCTTCCGGCTGCCGCTGCGCGGTTTCCTGGCGGTCGCCCGACCGGGCGTCGGAGCGGCGGGTATCGTCTTTACGCGGGGCGGCTTCCTGGCGCGGGGCGGGCTGTTCGGTGCGGGCCCGGGCGGTCGGCGTTTCGGTTTTCGGCGCCGGCGTCTCCTTGCGCTCCTCTCGGGCGCGTTCGGTTCGGCCTTCGGTGCCGGACCTGGACTGCGCCGAGGCCGGAAGCAGGCCGCTGAGCATGATACCGTGGAAGAGGGAGAGTGCGAGCGCTGCACTCCAGAGCGGTTGAAAGCGATGTACCTGCCTTTTCATGACATTCTCCATGCAGTGGATGAACCGTGGGCCTGAGCCCGCCGTGTCGTTTGGAGAAAAGGCCATACAACGACGTGCCAGCCAGCTTTCTACTCGATTTTCCAGGTTTTGAGGGGACGTATTGCCCTCCCCAGCGCGCACCCGCCGGCGCCGGTGTCCACAATCTCAGACAGCCTCTCTCAACGAGTTCGCCAGGGCCGGCAGAGAACATTCGCAGATCAAGGCGCGCGACATGCCGCGATTGAGGCGTACTCGCATACGCCGCAATGCCTGTCCTGAGCTTTGTCGAAGGGAGCGGCGCGGAGAGGAACGCTGATATGCGGGTTTTATCAACGGCATTTTAGCACCGCGCAACCGATGACGCAGCAACCGGGTATATCCCCCTTCAAGACGGATCTCGTTCCCAGAAGCCGCGCCGGTCGCCGGCGCCTCGTTCTCCGTTCACCCATCGAAAACCGATCACCACGCACCATGCGGTTTTTCTCCACGTTGATCGCCAGCACGCTCGGCACCCTGATCGCGCTGGGCGTGATCTTCATGCTCTTTTTCTTCATCATCTTCGCGCTGGCCGCCATGTCGGACCAGGCCCCCCGCGTGCGACCCGGCTCGGTGCTCCTGATCGAACTCGGCGGCTCCGTCCCCGAAATCGTCTCCGACGACCCCATTGCGACGGCGTTCTCCGGCGCCGCTCCTTACGACTTACTGGATTTCACCTCCGCCATCAAAAAGGCCGCCGTCGACGAGCGCATCGACGCCATCTGGCTCCGCCTCACGCCGCTGGGCGGCTCGTGGGCCACGCACCAGGAAGTACGCGCCGCCCTCGAAGTCTTCAAAGCGGCCGGCAAACCCATCATCGCTTCGAGCGACGACCAGTATGTCAATGAGGTCACCTACTACGTGGCCAGCGTGGCGGACGAGGTGTATGCCTCCGCCGCGGCGCCGTTCGAGTTCAATGGATTTTACATCGCGGCGGAGTTTTACAAGAACCTCTTGGACAAGATCGAGGTGGCGCCCCAGGTGACCCGCGCCGGCACCTACAAAAGCGCCGTAGAACCCTTCCTCCGCACGAACCTGTCCGATGAAAACCGTGAACAGCTTTCGTCGCTCCTGGCGGACCAGCAGGAGGTGTTTGCCGCTGCCGTCGCCGAAAGCCGTGATATGACGCCCGAGGACGTGGTCCGCATCATCGAAGGCGAGGCCATCCTCACGGCTACCGACGCCTACAACGCCGGCCTGCTGGACGCATTGCTGTTCCGCGACGAGGTGGAATCCGCGCTGAAGGCGCGTCTGGCGTATGACGAAGAGGACGAATTGCGGCTGCAGAACATCCGCTCGTACGTCCGCGTGCCGGCCACCGAGGCCGGCCTGCCCCGGCCGGCGAGTGAGGAGATCGCCATCGTCTACGCCGTCGGCACGATCATGAGCGGCGAAAGCGGGTACAGCATGAACCCGCTCTTCGGCGGCGAAACCGTGGGCGCGGACACGTTCAACGAGGCCATCCGCACCGCACATGAAAGTGAGAACGTGAAGGCGATCGTCATCCGCGTCAACTCGCCGGGTGGCTCGGTGGCCGCCTCGGATGCCATGTGGCGGGAGATTTCGCGCGCCGCCGCCGATAAGCCGGTGATCATTTCGATGGGCGACGTGGCAGCCTCGGGCGGCTTCTGGATCGCGACCGCCGGGCACACGATCGTGGCCGATCCGCTCACGATCACAGGCTCGATCGGCGTATTCGGGATGGCGTTCGACATGAGCGGCCTCTACGAAAACAAACTGGGTATCTCGTTCGATGTCGTGCGCACGGGCCCGTATGCGGACATGTACTCGGGCGTCCGCGCCCTCTCGCCGGATGAGCTGCGGCTGCTGGACAAATCGACGGAGGAGATCTACCAGAACTTCCTCCAGCTCGTCGCCGAAAGCCGCAACATGACGGTCGAGGCCGTCGACTCCGTGGCCCAGGGCCGGGTATGGACCGGCAAACAGGCGATGGCCATCGGGCTGGTCGATGAACTGGGCGACCTGGACCGCGCCCTCGCGATCGCGGCCGAGAAGGCCGGCCTGGACAGCACCACCTACCGCACCCGCGTGCTGCCCCTCCCGAAGACGATGCTCGAGCAGATGACGAAAAGCCTCAACTCTCGCGTCGCCTCCGCCTGGCTGAATCACTCCACCAGCCCCGCCGAGCGAACCCTCCTCCAGCACCTGGAGGTGCTCCAGGGCCTCCTCCGCCTCCAGGGGACGGTGCAGGCCCGCCTACCGTTCGAATTCGTAATCCGGTAAGGCCCCCTACACCAACACGTCGCCCGTCATGTCGGGCGGTGCGGTTTCGCCGAGGAGGTGAAGGATCGTCGGGGCGATGTCGCCGAGTTTTCCGGGCTTGATCGGGCCGATGAAGCCCTTCTTGATGATCAGGTGCGGCACAAGCGCCGTCGTGTGGGCCGTGTTCGGGGTGCCGTCCGGGTTACGCATCTTGTCCGCATTCCCGTGGTCGGCGATGATGGTGATGCCATAGCCCCGCGCTATAGCTGCCTCGACGACGATCCGCGTGCACGCGTCAACGGTTTCGACGGCTTTGACGGCGGCCTCGAATACCCCCGTGTGCCCCACCATGTCTGGATTGGCGAAATTGAGCACCACCAGATTATAGTCGTGCTGCGTGATGGCCGCCGCCACCTTTTCGGCCAGCGGCAGGGCGCTCATCTCCGGCTGGAGGTCGTACGTGGCCACTTTCGGCGAGGGCTCCAGGATGCGGTCTTCGCCGGCGAAGGGCTCTTCGCGGCCGCCGCTGAAGAAAAAGGTGACGTGCGGGTACTTCTCCGTTTCGGCGGCGCGGAGCTGCCGGCCCCCGCGCGCGGCCATCACCTCGCCGAGGGTCTGGGTAAGATTCACCTTCGGGAACGCGATTGGGACGTGGAAAGACGATTCGTACGGCGTGAAGAGGGTGTAGTGGAGATCGAGCCGGGGACCACGGTCGAATCCATCGAATCCTTCCGTGATAAACGCGTGCGTGAGCTGGCGTCCCCGGTCGGCCCGGAAGTTAAAAAATACCACGGCATCGCCGGACTCCACCAGGGCGCCGGTACGTGAGAACCGTTCGATCTCCGGATCCACGATCCGGATCGGCTGCACGAACTCGTCGGTCACGCCGGCGGCGTAGCTGGCCAGGATCGCGGCTTCGGGGTCTGAGAACGGTACGCCGGTGTTGGCGGTGAGCAGGTCGTACGCCAGCTTCACACGCTCCCAGCGCTTGTCGCGGTCCATCGCATAATATCGACCGATGATCGAGGCGATCCGGCCCACGCCGATGGTGGCGGCCTGTTGCTGGAAGAGGCGGATGTATTCGAGGGCGCCGTGTGGGTCCGTATCGCGCCCGTCGGTGAAGGCATGCAGGAGCACCTGGCCGGCCTCGAGGCCCTCGCGCCGCGCCAGTTCCATCACGGCAAAGAGGTGGTTGAGCGACGCGTGCACGCCGCCGTCCGAGAAACAGCCGAACAGGTGCAGCTTCGTGTGGTTCGTCTTCGCATGGCGCGCGGCGTTGACGAGGACGTCGTTCGTGAAAAACGCGCCCTCTCGGATGTCCTTGTCGATCCGCGTGATTTCCTGGTACACCACCCGGCCGGCGCCCAGGTTCATGTGCCCGACCTCCGAGTTCCCCATCTGGCCCTCCGGCAGCCCCACCGCCAGCCCCGACGCCTCCAGGGTGCTGTGGGGGTAGGAGGCGAATAACTCGTCGATAAAGGGTTTCCGCGCGTGGTCGATCGCGCTCACCGAGCGGTCCACGGCAATACCGAATCCGTCGAGGATGATGAGGATGTGGCGTTGTGTTGCTTTCATCAGAACTGGGGTCATGGCGACGGCACGCGCGCGCCGTCAGGTTACACGAAAATCGGGCACTTTGCGGGTGGACTTCCCGGTGCGGGTCTCGAATACGTTCATGGACGCGCACACCGGGCAACACCGCTGCACCGTACCGTAGCGATCTTGCCGATCGGCCGGCGTGTCGAAGTAATGGCTGTTTGTCTTGCAGTAGTATTTGCCTCGCTTCGCATCAAGGCCCGCGAGGGGCGCCGGCAAGCGGCCGAGG
Organism: Rhodothermales bacterium; assembly: GCA_034439735.1. Lineage (NCBI taxonomy): Bacteria > Pseudomonadati > Rhodothermota > Rhodothermia > Rhodothermales > Rhodothermales bacterium. Next base: position 8,094 of record JAWXAX010000079.1, read on the forward strand.
CGCTCGTAATACTGGCACGTCGCGACGAGGGGGCACACTTCGCATCGGGGCGCGCGGGCCAGGCAGGTGTAGCGGCCGTGGAGGATAAGCAGATGGTGCGCCTCGGACCAGTCTTTCTGATCCAACAACGCCTTCAACTGTCGTTCCACGTGCAGCGGCGTCGGGGCGCGCACCGTCAGTCCGATGCGGTTGGCCACCCGAAACACGTGGGTGTCGACAGGCATCGCGTCGACGTCGAACGCCACGGAAGCCACCACCTGAGCCGTTTTCCGTCCCACGCCCGGGAGCCGGACGAGCGCTTCTACCGTACCCGGGATCTCGCCCCCAAAATCGTCGCGGACCTGCCGCGCCATGCCGGCGAGGTGCTTCGATTTATTGTTGGGGTAGGAGACCGACTTGATGTACGGCAGGATGTCCTCCGGCAACGCTCGCGCGAGGGCATCAACCGTCGGGAAGGCCTCGAACAACGCCGGCGTCACCTTGTTCACCCGCTCGTCCGTGCACTGAGCGGAGAGGATGACGGCGACGATCAGTTCGTACGGATCGTTATACCGCAACTCCGTTTCGGGCCGGGGGATGGCCACGCGGAGGGCTTCGAGCGTATGACGGGCGCGTTCGCGGCAGTTCACGGGGTTTAGGAGCTTCGTCGGGCGGCGCGGTGTGCTTCACGCTGAGCATCACTCGATACCGGTCCGAGGCCTTAAATTAGTGCATCGTCCCGAAACCAAATCCGAATTTTGTTCTTAAACTCTCCCGCTCTTCAGCCAGCTGCCTCGTTGTCATGCGCCGTGCCCGCCCGCTTTTTCTGGATCTACTTATCGGCGCCATCCTGCTCGGCGTTTGTGCGGCCGGCGCGCGGCCGGCCAGCGCCCAGCGGCTGGACAGCCTCTCCCCTGAGGCCCGGCTGTCGCTCGTGACCGTCCTCCCCGGCGAAGCCGCCTACGAACTCTTCGGGCACAGCGCGATCCGCGTGTACGACCCCCTCCGCGGCGTCGACGCGTTGTTCAACTACGGCACCTTTCAATTCGATGCCTACTTCCTGCCCAAATTCATCTACGGGCAGCTGGATTATCTGCTTAGGGTGATCGCGTACCAACGGGAGTTGCCCTACTACAGGCAGCGGGGGCGTTCCGTGATTGAACAGGAGCTGCGTCTTTCGCCGGCTCAGCGGCAGGCCCTCGCGCAGTTTTTGGAGATCAACGCCCAACCCGAAAACCGCACTTACCGCTACCTGTTTTTAACCGACAACTGCTCAACCCGCACCCGCGACGCCCTCGAGCGCACGCTCGGCGACGTCATCCGTTTCCCGGACACCTACCGCAATCCCGGGACGTACCGAGAGTTGTTGGACCGGTACGTGGACCATCTGCCATTTATGGACCTGGGTTTTTATCTGGTGCTCGGCCCGCCGGCGGACGCCATGGCCTCGGCCCGGGACGCCCATTTTTTGCCGGATTATCTCAAGGAAGCATTTGATGGCGCGGAGATTCGAGGCGAAGCCGGGTGGGAGCCGCTGGTCGTGCGGACGGACACCGTATACTGGAATGCCGGCGCCGCCGAGCGTGCCGAAGGCGGATTTCCGGTCTGGCCGATCACCTGGGGCTTGCTGGCGCTCGGTGTAGCGCTGACGTGGTGGCGGCGAAACGAGGTCGGCGGAATTATCCCGTATTTCGATCGAATGGTATTCGGCGTGGTGGGCCTCGCCGGCGTGTTGATGGCTTTTTTATGGCTGATCGCCCTGCACGACGTGACCGATCGGAACTGGAATCTGTTCTGGGCCTGGCCCACACACCTCCTCGCGATCGTCTGGATCAAGGCGCGGCCGGCGTGGCTGCGCGGGTACTGGATGGCTACGGCCGCGGCCGGCATGATCGGCCTGGCCGGGTGGGGCTCTTGGCCCCAGGCGCTGCACCCCGCCCTCGTCCCGATCGTGCTCCTGCTCGTCTTGCGCAGCGGCTGGCTGGCGTGGAAGATGGGCGTTATTCGAGGCTTGCGAGCTTAAAATCGAAGAAAAGCGTGTGCCACACCTTCACCGGCTTGCCGCCCACGCGGCCCGGCTCGAAGCGTGCGCCGCGGAGGACCCGCAGCACCTCGGGGTCCAGTCCGTATCCCAGGCCGTTCATGACCTCCGGCTTCTGCATGTTGCCGGCTTCGTCGACGATCATCCGCACGGTGATGCGCCCTTCGACACCTGCTTCCCGCGCGAAGGCCGGGTAGCGAATGCGCGACTGGAGCGCATGGATGCCGCCGATGAGGACGGGGGCCTCTTCCGAGAAGTTGTAGACGCCGTTGGAGTCGACCATTCCTTCGGGAAGCTGCTGCTCGAGCCGGCGGAGCGCCTCGAGATTCGCCGTCGTCTCCCGGACGCGGCTGACGAGGTAGTCGTCGGCCGGTCGGGCCGCCAGTGCCGCCTGGTAGCTGGCGAGGCTGCCCTCGTAGTCGCCCTGCTCAAACAAGACATCGCCGCGGGCGCGGAAGCTGAGGTATTCCTCCTCGCGGCGCTGGGCCTGGTTCAGCTGAAGGTCGACTTCAAACAGCCCGGACTTGGCCTCGTAGTCGTCCGGCCGAGCCTCCAGGGCTTGCTCGAACTCCCGTTTGGCCTCCACGAGGCGGTTGGCCGCGCGCATCTCGTTACCGGACTGCATATGCTGGCTGTACTGGGTATCGCGGGACGATTCCGAGAGCCGGCGTTCGATCTGGCGGAGCATGGACGTAGCGTATTCATCGTCCCTGCGGTATTCGAGGGCTTCGATGAATTTACGCTGGGCATCGCGGTAGTTTCGAGTGTCGAAGGCCGAATCCCCCTGGGCGCGGTACAACTCGTAGAACTCACCGTTCCGGATGAGCTCGTTGTTGATCGTCGGCCGGGGGACGGGCGGGGCCGGCAGCGCCTGGGAATCGGTGCGGGAGCGTTGTTGCCGCTGGAAGGTATCCGACAGGCGCGCATTCGCCAGCGAATCTTCCGGCCGGAATTCGAGCACGTGCATGTAGATGCGGCGCGCATCGGTGTAGAGCGGCCGGGCGCGGACCGAGTCCCCCTGCATCACGAGGCCGTCGGCGGAGCGGAGGATCGAGTCGGCATCGGCGATAAACGAAAGGTATTCTTTTTCATTGATCGAGCTGGCCGCCTGTTGTGCCAGGCGCGTGTTGACCACGGTGATCCGATCGCGGATCTCGCTTCCTTCGGGTTCGATGTCCAGCGCGACCCGGTAGTGCTCAAGCGCTTTTTCGTAGTAGGTTAGCGCCTGATCCGGCGATCCGACCTCGTCGACATCTTGCGCGAGCTTAAAGAGTGAGTCTCCCTCGGCGAGTCGGGTCGCATAGGCCTCGTTGTCCATCAAAAAAGCTGTTGGATTGCCCTGGCTACGCATCAAAATCATCACCAGGACAGCGACGATCGAGATGCCGAACACCGAATACAGGGCCACGCGAAGCAGCCGGCGTGGCGATTGGTATGGGGGGGATGCGCCAAAGCCTTCCTCTTCGACATGCGCCGGCAGCGGCGCGACCGGGTCGCCGAAAGAGAATACGGGCGGTTCGACGTGGACGCGGGGCGGCGTCGGCTGCCGCAGCGCGAGGCTGTGTTCGGGCAGAACGCCCGGGGCGGCCGGCCCGTCGCCGCTGAGCGCGCGCGAGGCCTCCTCGATGTCTTCCAGTTCGAGATGGATCGACTCCTCGTCCAGCCTGCTTTCCTCCTCCTCGGGCATCTCCGAGGACTCATCGTCCATCGGCGCATTAAAAGGTGAGGAGAGCGCCGAAGGAACCCCATTTTCCATCCGCGGCGAGGTGGAGGTGCGGGGTGCAAAAATCGAATGAGCAAACGAGGCATCACCATCCGGCGTGACGTCTGCGCCGGGTTTTCTCGGCGCGAACATCTGCGGCTGCGGATCGACGCTCAGGGGCGAGGCATCCGGCATCGTCGGAATGCGGATCGGCGACGGCTCCGCCTGAGGCGCGGCCCCGCGGGTCAGCAGTTCGCGGAAGGCATCGATCGTCTGGGGCCGGCGGGCGCTGTCGAGGATCAGTCCTTTTGCGAGGGCCTCGCGAACGACAGGCGTCAGGCGCGTCTGGCCGGCGAGTAATTCGGCCAGAGTATCCACCTCCAGGCGGGCGGGCGCGGGTGGCACCCGCTGGCCGGTGAGGATAAAATAGAGCGTGGCGGCGCAACCGTAGACATCGGTCCATGGCCCCTGCTTTTCGCCCGGCACGTATTGTTCGGGCGGCGCAAAGCCCGACTTCAGGTACTCGTCGAATACGCGGGAGCGCTGGGCGAGCAGGACGTGCGTCATCTGGAACGAGAGGAGCATCGGCCGGCCGTTTTTAGCCAGGAAAATCTCCGCCGGCGTGATGCCTCCGTGGATGAGCCCGTGTTTATGGCCGGCGCGGACACCGTCCAGCAGTGGCATAATCAGCGTGATGGCCGTCCGAACGGGGATACGCCCCCCCTGCTGCTGCACGACATCGGCCAGCGTGGCGCCCTCATGGTAGTCGCTCACTCGATAGGCCGTCCCGTTTTCACGGAAAAAAGCCCGTTCGCGGACCACATTCGGGTGCTCGATCCGGCTCATGGCCGCCGCTTCTTTGAGGTACCGTTCCAGGCCGTACTGAAAATACGTACGGTCTTTTTCAGAGCGAGGCGCGACATGCAATTGCTCCGGATCCCGCGTGACGAAGCGGGCCGGATAATATTCGCGAACGACAACCTGCTCCTCATTCCGTAGATCCCAGGCCAGGTACGTGACATCGACCGGCCCTATCCCCCCCAGCACATTGCGTACGGCATACTGCTCGTTTAATACCGTGAGACGTGGCAACACCATGGCAATGGTTCCGAGCTACTATGTGGATCGGACTAAATGGACGCGTTCATGCGGCCCGGGGAGCGGCTGCTTGAGAAAACGGCGCGAGACGACCGTTTGCGCGTTTGATGCGCGACCAACGCATCGGTATAGTAAGAAGCAGCACGGGTAAAGATCCAGCCGTCAGACAAATCAAGGCTGATTGGCTCACTTCCTGACGTGCTCACCCCGCGGCGGCATTTTTGTTCTCGCTCCGTTAATCCCTTGCGGGCTATACCCACGATTCCCCGCAATTCACGGGCCATTCTATCCAACGTGAAGCGGGTTAAGCGCCCTTATCCATTCATCGTTACATCCGCGGCCGCCAGGAGAAAACCAGGACGCCGGCGGCACACACGCTCCGTCATTCGCGGGCATGCACGACATGCAGGGAGTCCACCCCGAGCCGGGTGGCGAAGAACTGGCGCAGACGATCTTGCTCCGGTTCAGGCGGCAGCGCGCGCCATGTCGCCACGACGACGACCGACGCGGCCCGAGTGGAATCCGCGACAAGGGTCACGTTTCCAATGCCAACGGATCGCAACTCGGGAAACAGGGCGGCTACTTCCCGGGTGACCTCCTCAACCGGAAAACGCGAGGAACGCAGACGTACAACCTCATCCTCCAGCACACGAATCTGATCCTCACGCGCCTGCAGGGCCTCTGTGTTGCGCTGGTACAGATCCTCCAGGATGCCCCTGCGCACCATGTCGGCCACTTGCTCGGGCGCCATTTCGCCGATATCCGGCTGACGGAGTACGAGGCGGGTGTTCTCGAGTCCATACGAGGGTAGTCGTTGCTCCATGGAAGTGACCATTTCTTCCGTCAGCGGCGGCCCCAGCACGGTGGCGCCAATGGTGGAAGCGGTCCGGGTGTAGGCGACATCGATGTTGAGCAGGGCACGGTTGTCGAAGTTCAGGTTTTCCGTGATGAACCGCCTTGCACCGAGTTGGAAGCGGGCTTCTTGAACGACTTCCCACGCCGTATACCCGCTCGGCACCACGATCAGGAGCGACATCGTCCCGAGGATGACACGGGCGCGGGTCTGGTGGGTGGGATCCACACGTTCGACGATCGGAAAACGCATCAGCCGGGCCATGCCGATGGCGGCCAGCGAGATGAACAGGGCGTTGATGAGGAACAGGTGGATGGCGCCCAGAAAGAACCACACATCCCCCGTGGCGATGCCGTAGCCGGCCGTACAGAGCGGCGGCATGAGCGCCGTGGCGATAGCCACCCCGGGAATCACATTGCCGCGGTTGGCCTTGCGGGAGACCGCCACCACGCCGGCCACCCCACCAAAAAACGCGATGAGTACATCGTACAGCGTGGGCCGGGTACGGGCAAGCAGTTCAGACTGTGGTCCTTCGAGCGGCGAGACGGCGAAGTAGAGGGTCGACGCGATCATCCCGACGGCCATCGCCACCAGCAGGTTGCGCACGCTGCGCCGCATCAGCCGCATGTCATTCGTCGCCACACCGAAACCGGCGCCGATGATTGGCCCCATGAGCGGCGAGATCAACATCGCCCCGATGATGACAGCCGTGGCGTTGACGTTCAGCCCGACGGAGGCAATAACAATGGCGCAGACAAGCGCCCAGGTATTCCCGCCTCGGATCTCGACATCCGAGCGGATCTGCTGGAGGGCGCCCTCGTAGTCGGTGTCCGGATCGAGGGAGAAGGTATCGCGAACGACAGAGCCCAGGGCGCGGGCCGCGACTCCGAGCCGGCGGTTTTCAGAGGAGAGATCGGGCATAAGTACCTGCGAAGGGAAAGAACACGCACTCTAGCACCCGATGGAGGGCAGCGAGTTCCAGGTGCGGTATTGCTGATGATCACACCATGGGGATCGCCTACCCGGAATCCGAAACTCGCAACACGTCAGACAACTAGGAACTGTAACCCTTTCCTGTGTACCATCCCAGATCTCAGTACAACCTGAGCGTACGCGTCCAGTGCCCCCCACTCCCATCCACCCCCACCCCAGATGACCTACAC
>JAWXAX010000080.1 GCA_034439735.1 Rhodothermales bacterium
GGCTGGGAGGGTGAGACGAATGGGACGCAGCACCTCTACCTCGCCCTGATGGAGAACCCCTGGACCCTCGCCGGCTGGCGCGTCCGCATCGCGAGCCCAACCTACCCCTGGGAAACCGTCGGCGACCTGACCGATGCCGGCGACGGGCTCACCCATGTCGACGTCAACGAAGGGCCCCAATTTCTACACCGAGTAGGTGATGGAGGCGGCCAGGTGTTCATCGTCTACTCCGCCAGCGGCTGCTGGACCGATGCCTACACGCTTGGTCTGCTCGCCGCCGACGCCGGCAGCGACCTGCTCGACCCGGCCTCGTGGATCAAATATCCACAACCCGTTTTCACCTCCGGCCCCGGCGCCCACGCCGCCGGCCACAACTCGTTTTTTACCTCGCCCGACGGATCCGAGAACTGGATTCTCTACCACGCCAACCCCGAGCCCGGGCTCGGATGCGGTGGCCAGCGATCCCCCCGGATGCAGCGGTTCACCTGGAATGCCGACGGAACACCCCGATTTGGCCAGGCCGCACCGCCCGGAGAGGAGCTGCCGGGGCCGGCGGGGGAATAAGGGAATCAGATTACTCCGAAGCGTGCATGCCGTTTTGATGATCGAACATATCTGTCAGCACCTCGGGAATAAGACCTGGTAGGCGAGGGTCTAAACGGCTAATGCGGGCGGCGCACAGGCCATCATCCAGCGGTACATGGGAACCCATTCTGTAGAGACGCCCCAGTGGGGCGTCTCCCGACGGCAGAAATAAATCAGCCGGTTTCAGGAATCCCAAACATGCTGCGCAGCAATCAACCGTTCGGTTTCAGGAATGCGGAAACGTGCTGGACGCCCCACCGGGGCGTCTCTACAAAAGGCAATCTCTATGCTGAAGCAAACGATGCGGGTTCTTGAATTTCGCCTTCTAGCGCTCCTCCTCCTTCCGGCCCTCGCCGGCTGCAGCGGATTTTCCCTGGGAGACAAACAGCCACTGGGTATCGCTTTGCATTACGGCTTTCATGGCGATAACGCGGAGGTGTGGGTCGATGGGGAGCTGGTGTATCAAAGCACCGTGGAGACAAATCCTGTACTGGGACTCGCCGGCGGGCATACAGTCGAGTTGAAGGAAGGCGGCTATCTCGTTACCGTGCGCGTCAACGACGAGGTAGTCGGCTCCCATTTCGTCATCCTCCAGCATCCCCTGTACCTCGGTATAGATTACATAGCCGCCGAGGGACAAATTACGTTTCAGGTGAGAAGAGAGCCGATTGTCTATTTTTAACTGACGTCCCGGGATAAGAAAGGGGCGTCTCCGCGAGGCATCCGTCTTACAGAAACCATCAGGATGATCGTGGCCGTCTGTAGAGACGCCCCGGTGGGGCGTCTCCCGACGGTAGAAATAAATCGGCCGGTTTCAGGAATCCCAAACATGCTGCGCAGCAATCAACCGTTCGGTTTCAGGAATGCGGAAACGTGCTGAGACGCCCCACCGGAGCGTCTCTACAAAAGGCAATCTCTATGCTGAAGCAAACGATGCGGGTTCTTGAATTTCGCCTTCTAGCGCTCCTCCTCCTTCCGGCCCTCGCGGGCTGCAGCGGATTTTCCCTGGAGGACAAGCAGCCTCTGACTCTCGCCCTGCATAGTGGATTTCAGGCCGACGACGTAGAGATCTGGGTCGATCAGGAGCTGGTCTACTCCAGGCAGGTGACATCGAACACATTCACTAGCGCCGGCGGGCTCCAGATGGATTTGAAGGAGGGTGGGTATCTGATAACCGTACGGGTGAACGACGAGGTGTTCGGATCCCAGTTCATTATGCTACAGCGCCCGCTTTTCGTTGGTGTCTCTCAGGATGCCGCCGAAGCGCGCATCGCGTTTTGGGTGAGCCGAGAACAATTCTTCTATGATTGAATCGGATCGGATGGCTAACTTGTCGGCGAACCTGCCCGACGGCGCCCATGCCTGCTGTTTCCATCCTTGTATCCCTGCTCGCCCTCGCCATGGTTTCCGGTTGCGCCTCGCCCGATCCCGCGACCCGCGTCGATGCCCTGTTTGCCGACTACGCCCGGCCAGACATCCCCGGCGCCTCGGTGCTCGTTTTGAAAGAGGGCGAGGTAGTCTACCGGAAGGCGTTCGGGCTGGCGGACCTGGAGGGGGGCGTTCCGGCCACGCCAGCGACGAATTACCGCCTCGCCTCCGTCACCAAACAATTCACCGCCCTGGCCGTGCTCCTCTTGGTGGATGAAGGCCGGATCTCCCTGTATACCCGGCTGACGGACCTCTTCCCGGAGTTCCCCGCCTACGGCCAGGCGATGACGGTGCGGCACCTCCTCACCCACACCTCCGGCCTGATCGATTACGAAGACCACATCCCGGACACGACCACCATCCCCGTCAGGGACCGCGACGTTCTGGCGTCGATGATGGGTCAGGACAGCACGTATTTCCAACCGGGTTCCCAGTTCCGCTACAGCAACTCCGCCTACGCCGTCCTGGCGATGCTCGTGGAGCGGGTGTCCGGTCAGACGTTTGCCGCCTTCCTCCACGACCGCCTCTTCGAGCCACTGCGGATGATCGAGACCGTCGCGTTTGAGGACGGGATATCGACCGTCCCAAACCGCGCCTACGGGTACGCCGGCGCCGAAGGCCGCTTCACGCGCAACGACCAGAGTATCACCAGCGCCGTGTTGGGCGACGGCGGGGTGTACAGTTCGGTGGATGATCTGCGGCTCTGGTACCGCGCGCTCGACGAAGGCCGGCTGCTGAGCCCCGCCCTGATGGCGGACGTGTTCATGCCGGCGGAAAACACCCGGCACGACGGGGCCGGCTACGGCTACGGGTGGTTCGTGGGCGAATACGCCGGCCGGCCTTCCGTGTGGCACACCGGCAGCACCGTCGGCTTCCGAAACGCCGTCGAGCGATTTCCCGAACAAGGGCTGACGGTCATCGTCCTCACCAACCGCGACACCGACGTTCACGACCTGATCCGGCGTGTCGCCGATGTGTATCTTGGGAAGTGAGCCGAGCCTGTTTCGGGCACAAAGCCATGACATAACGGTGTCATCGCCTGGTGTTACCCTGCGATCGTTTTCGGGCAGCCGGCCTGTCGCCTGCCCATCGAACCTACCCGAGATTGTACGACATCATATGACAAACCCCGTTGAAGCCCTGCTGGAGTGGTACGACCATATCCAGCAGGACCATCGCGCCGAAATCGCCGCCCACATCTTTTCTCGCTTGCCGAACCTGGAATACGAGATCAAGGAGGAGGTCGTTGAGAGTGACTTCCGGATCTGGCTCACCGAGGCGACCAAGACGGAGCGCATCATCGGCCAGTTGCTGACCGTCCGCGCCCTGGTTGGGTATTTGATGGAGGTGCGCGGCAATCCGCTGTCCTGGAATTTTTCGATGGATGCGTTCCTCGGCGTGCTCAACGACGACGACGAGAACGAGGGATCGAAAGGGTACGCGCGCGACCGGCTGCTGGAGATCCCGAAGCAGAAATCCGAATGGCTGGAGACGGCCGTGACGTGGCGGAAGCTGAACCGGCAGGTATTGTCGGACAAGGCGCTGCACGATTGGGAGCGGCTGAATCTGATGCAGGAGTCCATCTAAAACCGGTACGCCCGTCATATGAAACACCCCCTCCTGATCCTCCTGTGTATCGCGGCCATCGCGTCGTCCTGTGCGCCGGCGAATGAGACGCCAGAGGCGGCCCCCGCGCCGCTGGTCATGGATGTGTTTCTGCTCGCCGGGCAGTCCAACATGGCCGGCCGGGGCGTCGTGGATGCGGCGGAGAATCAGCCGGATTCACGCGTCCTCGCCTTTGGTAAGGACGGCGTGTGGGCGTCCGCGGTGGATCCCGTTCATTTCGACAAGCCCATTGCCGGCGTCGGTCCGGCACGCGCCTTCGGAATCGCCGTGGTCGACCGGCTGCCCCCCGGCGCCGTCGTCGGCCTCATCCCGGCCGCCGTGGGCGGCTCGCCGATCTCGGCCTGGCGCCCCGGCGCGCGCGACCAGGCCACGGACTCCCATCCGTACGACGACGCGATGCGCCGGCTGGCGCAGGCGCGCCACGACGGCGAGCTGCGCGCGGTGTTGTGGCACCAGGGCGAAAGCGATAGCAAGGAGGCGCTCGCGCCGCTGTACAAGGAGCGGCTGGCTGAATTGATCGCCCGGTTTCGAGAGCAAAGCGGCAACCCCGAGCTGCCTTTTCTGATCGGGCAGATGGGCCGATTTCCCGAGAAGCCCTGGACGGAACCGTGGATCGAAGTCGACCGCGCCCAACGCGAACTGGCCGTTGAGCTTCCATTCGTCGCGTTTGTCCCATCCGATGGATTGACGCACAAAGGCGATACGCTCCACTTCGATGCGGCGTCCGCCCGCGAGCTGGGCCGGCGTTACGCGGAGGCCTACTTCCGGCTCACGGAATTGCCGCCACCCACGCCCGAGTGACCGATTCCCAGGAAACCGTGCAGGATGTCCACTTCCGCTCCATCGATGAATTCCTGGGCTACCTCTCGGCCAACGACCGTGCGATCGTCGACCGGCTGCGGGCCCTCGTCCACGAAACGGTGCCCGAAGCCGAGGAGCGGCTTTCGTACAACGTGCCGTATTACCGCCGGCATGCGGATATCTGTTTCATCTGGCCCGGGTCGGTGGGGTGGGCCGGGAAAACGAAGGCCGGCGTGCAACTCGGGTTCACGCAGGGGGTGCACCTGTACGATCGGCGCGGCTATCTGGAGCGTGGAGGGCGTAAGCAGGTCGGGATGCGGGTGTATCAAGACATCAGCGAGATCGATCCCGACATCATCCGCGAGCTGCTGACAGAGGCTGTTCGGGTGGACGAGGAGCGGCAGGCGGCGCGCCGGCGGCATTGAGACGGTCAGAAATATCTTTTGGTAGCGTCTCGACAGACTCAGATCGCCCTTATTTTCCGCCGTCAGTATGGCATTCCCATATAACCTGTCAATCTGTATGAAAAACACTGTACAAGCCGCTCTTCTGCTCCTGGTTTCTTTCTCGTTCGTCGGGTGTTACCATGCCCGCGTCGAAACCGGCCTCATGCCGTCCGCCCAAGTGGTCGACATCCCGTTTGCCACCAGCTTCATCTACGGCCTCGTTCCTCCGGCCGAGGTAGACGGCGCCGCCGAATGCCCGAACGGTGTGGCCATCGTCGAAACCGAACTCAGCTTCGTGAACTCCCTCGTCGGCGCCATCACGTTCGGCATCTTCACCCCGATGCACATCAAAGTGACGTGTGCCGCCGGCGCCACCGGGATGCTGGACACCGAGCGTGACGAAGTCCTCTTCGGCCAGGCGGATACCTCGGCCGATGTGCAAGACGCCGTCGCCCGCGCCGCCGACGAAGCGGTACGTGAAAGTAAGCCGGTCTATCTGCGCTTCGAATAGTCGCGCTGGATTCCCGATCGACGACGGCCGGAAGAGCGATCTCCCGGCCGTCGCCGTTTCTAGTCGACATCTGTTTGGAAACAGGTGTTCAACACATCAGGGTAGTCCCCATGAAAATCGATATCCCCTTTGCCGTCACCGCGTGGGAGCAGGCCGTATACGATACGCCGGCTGAAGGTCCCGCCCTGGCACGCGCTACCGTCAAGAAAGCCTACAACGGCGCCCTCGTCGGCGAGGGTGTCGCCGAGTTGCTCATGTGCGGCCAGGAAGGCTACATCGCCAACGAACGCGTAACCGGCACGCTCGATGGACGTACGGGAACGTTCGTCATCCAACACGGCGGCATGCGGGTAGGTGACCGGACGATGAACCAGTTCGGCGCCGTCGTCCCGGGCTCTGGCACCGGCGACCTCGCTACGCTCCGCGGCGATGCGATCATCAATCACGGCATGCTGTCGTTCGACTATACGTTTGATTGAGGGTCTTACCATCGCGGGTTATATTGAGGCCTCATATCGCCGCTTCAATCGTGGGATAGTCTCCATGCGCATCCTCTCCAGTTTGATTTTCGCGTCGCCCCACACGGGGTGCGATGTTGTTTCGTTCGACCACAACCTGGCGAACTGACATGAAAATCCCAGTCGACCCCGTACCCGTCTCCGTCGAAGTGTCCGCCTCCGAGGTATTGCAGGGCATCGGTGAGATCCAAGGCACATTGGAGGCCGGCGAGGAGAGCGTCGAGTTTGCTTATCGGACGAAGAGCCTGCTCGACAACCTGTCGCCCGTGCACCGCATGACGATTCCGATCGACGACTTGCGGGACGTCGAATACAACAAGTCGGCCATCGGGGCCAAACTTGTGTTCCGCCCCCGCCGGCTCGAGATTATGGAGCAGATGCCGGGGGACAACGCCCGCGAGATGGTCTTCAAGGTGAAACGGGCGGATCGACCGGCGGCCGACCGGCTCGCATCCTACCTGAAATACCGGCTCTACGAGCAGGACATCGATGCGGACGTCGTGCCGTTTACGCTGCCCGACAAACACATGGGGTTCACCGAGGTGAGCGGGCTGGCGTATCTGGAGGACGAGTTCCTGGTGCTCGACGTTCTTGAACGCGCCGCCACAGGGTCGAACGAAGACCACCATGTGATCAAGATAGAGTTGAAGGCGCTGCTTCGCGTGCAGTTTAATCCGGGTGTCATCAAAGATGTACTGACCGTGCGCCCCAAGGGCGCGGAGTTGCTGGATGCCCTTCCCGGGAAAAACTCGGTGGAAGTCGAACTCAGCATTCGCCGGCGCCACCGAGACGCCGCCGTGGCCCTGGCCCGCCGCGTACAGGCCTACCTCGAAAGCGCCCGAATCGGTTCGGGCGGTGCATAAACGATGATACACGCCACCCCGAACCCCATCGATCGCGTGCGTGCCCTCTGCATGGCCCTCCCCGATGCCTGGGAGAAAATCGCCTGGAGTGAACCTACCTGGCGTCACAAGAAGGTCTTTGCGATGTACGCCTCGGCCGAGAACCACCACGGCGGCGGCCGGCATGCCGTCTGGCTGGCTGCGGCGCCAGGTATACAGGAGATGCTGATCGAAGCCCGGCCCGACGCGATGTTTAGACCTCCGTATATGGGCGTAAAAGGGTGGGTCGGCCTGTTCCTCGATGCCGTGGACGATACCGAACTCGGCCTCCATATCCACAACGCCTACCTGGTGGATGCACCCCCGAAGCTGGCGGCTAAACTGAAGGAAGAAGGATGAAGATCGCCCTCGTTACCGGCGCCGGCTCCGGCATTGGCCGGCAGACCGCCGTCGCCCTGGCCCATGCCGGCTACGCCGTCGTACTGGCCGGCCGGAATGCGGCCTCTCTTGAAGAAACGGCCCGCCTCGCTGGTGCGCCGGAGCGCACCCTCGTCGCCCCGTGCGACGTGACGGATGCCGCCTCGGTGAAACTCTTGTTCGACCGCGTTCGCGAATCCTTTGGCCGGCTGGATCTGCTCTTTAACAACGCCGGCGTCAGCGCGCCGGGGGTGTTGTTGGAGGACCTCGACGTGGCCGACTGGCAGAGGGTCATCGCGACGAACCTCACGGGTGTTTTCCTCTGCACGCAGGAGGCCTTCCGGATGATGAAGGACCAGCATCCTGGCGGCGGCCGCATCATCAACAACGGGTCGATTTCGGCCCACGCGCCCCGGCCAAACTCGGCGCCCTACACGGCGTCGAAACACGCCGTTACGGGCCTGACCAAAGCCACCGCCCTCGACGGGCGGAAGTACAACATCGCCTGCGGCCAGATCGACATCGGCAACGCGGACACCGCGATGGCCGGCAAGATGAAAACGGGAGTCCCCCAGGCCGACGGCTCCATCGCCATCGAACCCACGATGGACGTCCGCCATGTGGCTGATGCGGTCCTCTACATGGCCAGCCTCCCCCTCGATGCCAACGTGCTGACGCTCACCGTCATGGCCACCGCCATGCCGTTTGTGGGGCGCGGTTAGAACAGAAGGCCGGGCGCCGCGTGAAAGACCCGTAATCGGGCGCCCGTATGAACCGTCTCAAAGTCATCTCAAAAAAATACAACGGCAGCTTCCGGAGCACTTCCGAAGGCTTACACCTCGACGCCGGTGCCGACCACATTTGTGTGCTCGCGCGGCCCGACGAGACGTTTTTCTACCACAGCCACGGTAAGTCGTACACCAACCGAAACGGGATGCTTCAGTACTACTTCACCGACCGGTGGTACAACGTGATGCACATGTGCGACAGCACGGGGTCCGACTGGGCCATGTACATCAACCTCTGCGCGCCGGCCGTGCTGGATGGCGACACCTTGACGTGGGTTGACCTGGACCTCGACTATCTGGTCACGCTGGACGGCGAGGTGAAGTTGCTCGACGAGGAGGAGTTCGCTCAAAACAGTAAACGATGGCGATACCCGAAAGCGATGGTCGACACGGTTCGCGACGTCACGGATAATCTGGCCGGTCTGATCGACGACGCGGCGTTTCCGTTTAACCATATCGAGCAGCGGGAGGCGTACCGTAAATGGATGGCTTCCGATCGAACGGTCCATTCCTAATACAGGCGGGCGTCGGCCGGCGCCAGTACAAGCTGCTCCGACCAGGTGAGTAGTTCCTGCTTCTGGTCAATCGTGCGCGAAAGCGGCAGCTGCGCTACGCCGATGAGCCGGCGCATGATCTCCATGCCGGCGAACCGGGCCACCAGGGTGCGGTCGAATCCGGGACGCGGTGTGTACCCCATCAGGATCACCGTGCGCTCGGCCTCCGAGTAGCCGGCCATGGCCAGGTGGGCCAGGCAGATCCCCACATCGTATTCCGCCGGCCCAAAAAAAGCAAACTCGGGATCGATGATCCGGGGACCCGCCGGCGTGTGCACCCAGCTGCCGGGGTAGAAGTCGCCGTGCAGCAGCCGGTCGCCGTCAGCCAGGTAGCGTTCGCCCAGCGCGTGTACGGCCGCGTCATAGACCTCGTTTTGCTTGAGACGGTCGGCCACGACCTGAAGGCCCGGCGTGATGGCGTCGAGGTCGAGGCCGTTGTCCGGGCGGAGGGGGAAGTCGAACAGGTGGAGGTGGTTGAGCGACCGCATGGCGCGGTTGGCGAGGGTGGGCCGGAGCGTCTCGGGGAACGCCGCGTTGTGCAGCGTCGATAGCCAGCGGAGGAGGGGACGGAGTTCGCCGCAGGGTGCGCGTTCGCCGTTGTAGAGGCGGGTGTAATCGGGCGCCTCACCCAGGTCTTCAAACAGCGCCGCGTGATGGGCGGCGTCGACCCCCAGAAGCCGGGGCATGAGCGCGGCGAGTCGGGGTTGGTCCTGGATGGCCTGATAAAAGGTTACTTCGGAAAGGATGCGCTCTTCGGGCGCGGGTATCGAAGGGTATTTTTCTACCCAGGGTCGGGATTGTTTGACGACCAGCGAGCGGCGGTCCGTCTGTACCCGCGCCACGAAGTTCATGTTGCCCTCGCCGGCCTTAACGATGCGGCGCACCGTCTCGCCCGCGTTGAGCCAGCCGGCGTGGGTCAGGAAGTCGATGAGCGGCTGCGGGGCGTCGAAATCGAAATGGGCGGAGGGCATGATCGGTCGGGTTGGATGTCCAGGATGATAGCAATAGTTGCGACGATCTGCTATCCTGTTACCGAATGACATGTTCTGTAGAGACGCTCCTGCGGAGCGTCTCCGCAACGTTTCCGCCAGCTTGAAGGCCACGGTTTTCGTCGCCGAAATGAGACGCTCCCCAGGAGCGTCTCTACGACTTTCTACCACGCATTTTTGCACGTATACATGCAACTTGTGAACGTCCGTCGCTGCATCATTGCTTTCGTCCTCGCTGTTCTGAGTACCCCGCTTATCGCAGCCGCCCAGGCTGATCTCACTTCTCGCATCGAGGGCCTCCTGATCGGCGGCATCATCGGCGACGCCGCCGGCGGGCCGGACGAGTTTCAGGACCCCGAGCAGAGCGTCTGGACCTCGACCGACGCCGTCCTCACCTCCGAGGGTATCGCCGAGCTCCGTGCCCGCTTCCGCCTCAAGCCCTACACCCGCCGGCCGTACCCGGAGTCCTACGCCCAGTGGCGGGCCGATTCGCCTCCCGGTACCATCACCGACGACTCCCGCTTCAAAATCCTCTTCTTCAACAGCCTCGCCGAAACCGGCCGGCCGGATCGCCTCGCCTTCGCCCGGGCCCTCCTCGCCTGGCGGGCCGACACGCTGGGGGTGTACGGCACGCTCCCCCGCGAGTGGCTGGATGAGTTCGCTTACGCGGCGCGGTGGGAGTTGGGTGAGCGGGACCCGCGCATCGCCCGCCCGCCCGGCCGGCAATGGGGCGGGCTGCCAACGATGGCCGGCCAGATGCCGTTCCTGCCCGTCGCCGCGTTCTATCCCGGCGACCCCGAGGCGGCGTATAAAACGACCTGGGAAATCGACTTCATCGACAATGGGATCGGGTTCGATCTCAACGCCGGCCTCGTCGCAGGCCTTGCCGCCGCGCTGGCGCCGGGAGCCACCTGGGAAAGCGTCGAGGCTGCCATGCGGGACACGGATCCGTACCGGGTGCGCGAAGTGCCGTGGGTGGAGCGCCGGCTGGACCGCTGGCTCGACATCGCCCACGCGGCGGCGCGCGAATCCGAAGGTCGCGCCGCGCGGTTGTTCGCGATCCTCGAACGCGAGCTCGACGCCGAGCAGTGGTGGGAAGCCTGGGTGCCGATGACGGTCGTCTTCGCCTGCGCCGACCTCACCGACCGTGACCCACTCGCGACCCTGCAACTCATCATGGAGTTCGGGCACGACACCGACTCGTACATGCAGGTCGCCGGCGCGCTGTTCGGTGCGTTGCACGGCAAAGAGGTGTTTCCGGAGGATATCCGCGCCACCATCTCGGAACGACTGCTGGCCGACTACGGGGTGTCGGTAGAGGGGTGGATGGAGTTGATCGACGAACACCGCTAGCTCTCGTGAACCTCGCCACTGGGTGCGGCGATATTTTTGAATTTGGATTCCCGTACTTTCATGGACACTCCTTCCACACACTCGGAAACTCCGATGCGCGCCCTCCTATTCATCTTCCTCGTCCTTCTAGCCCCGATCGCGGCCTTTGCTCAAGACTGGCCGGCCGAGATGCCGGCCGAGCTCCGCCAGAAACTCGAACCCAAAATCACGGCCATCCGCGCCGGCCACCTGATTGACCCGGCGACGGGAACGGTGGCCGACAACCAGATCATCGTCGTCCGCCACGACCATAAAACGGGCGACAGCGAGATCCTTGCCGTTGGACCCAACGTAGCGATCCCGGAAGGCGCCGAGGTCATCGATCTCTCCGGCCAGTACGTCCTGCCCGGCCTCGTCGACTCCCACGACCACCTCGGCATCACCTACAAAAAGGAGCCGGAGAGTGACGCCTATTACTTCACGACGCTGATGGACAGCAGCCCCATCCGCGCCATCCAGGCCTTTTCCAATGGCTTCCAGAAGCTGGCGTCGGGCTTCACCGTCGTGCGCGACCTCGGCAACGCCGGCAACTACGCGGACACGGCCCTCCGTCACGCCATCGAACAGGGCTGGGTGCCCGGGCCGACGCTCATCAACTCGGGCATCATCATCGGCGCTTTCGGCGGACAGTTCCACGAAGTGCCCGAATGGGAAAACACGGTCTACCCCGAGTACCTCAACGCCGATACAAACGACGAGATCGTCAAGGCCATCCGGCGCAACATCCACTACGGCGCGAAGGTGATCAAGGTGTGTGTGGACTGCCAGCTGTACCCGTACACGGTCGATCAGCTCAAGCTGTTCGTCAGTGAGTCCGCCAACGCCAACATGAAGGTCGCCGGCCACGTCCAGACCTACGAAGGCGCCCGCCGCGCCATCGAGGCCGGCCTGTGGTCACTCGAACACGACAACGCCCTCACGGACGATCTGCACAAGATGATGGCCGAAAAAGGCATCTACCGAGCCGGCACCGAAACGCCCCATACCTGGTACCGCGGCAGTGAGCGGTCCTTCGCCGCGACGGTCGACCGCATGAAAAACGCCTATGCCAACGGCGTCAAACTCACCTACTCCACCGATGCCGACTACTACGTCCCCGGCCTCACCCGCGGCGAGATCACCATCAACTTCCTGGAGACGTGGAAGGCCGCCGGCATCCCACCGAACGACATCCTCAAGGCCATGACCACCACCGGCTACGAGGTCTGTGAACTCACCGACCGCGGCCCGATCAAGGTGGGCAACCGCGGGGACGTGATCGCCGTCGCCGCCAACCCCCTGGCGAACATCGACGCCTTGCGCGATGTCCGCTTCGTCATGAAGGACGGCCTCGTGTTTAAACGCGACGGCGTCGTGACGCCGATGGACTTCTTCCACAGCGGCCCCGAATACGGATGGCGGGTTCGCTGACGCGAACGCCGTCCACCCCGCCCGGTAGAGACACGATACATCGTGTCTCCGATACAAGGTGCCTCCGATACAAGGTGTCTCCGATACAAGGTGTCTCCGATACATCGTGCCTCCACCCCGAACGATGGGTCGATAGTAGAAAAGGCAACATGGGAACGGTGATGTGGTATGCGTGACGAGCGTGGACAAACGCAGGAACCTCTGGGCCTTCTCATCGCCGGCCAATGGGTGGTCCGAGACCAGACGATCCCAGTGGTCAACTCCTTCGCCGGCGAACAGGTCGGCGCCGTCTCCCGTGGCGCGCCGGCGGACATCGACGCGGCGGTCGGCGCCGCGGCCGCATCGCTCAGGACGCCCTGCCCGATGCACACCCGGTACGATGTGCTGATGCGCGCCGCCGACCTGCTCGTCGAACACCAGGCCGCCTATGCCCTCGACATCGCCCGCGAGGGCAGCAAGACGATCCGCGAGGCCCGGCGCGAGCCGGTGCGGGCCGCCGGCATCCTCCGCCTAGCCGCCGAAGAGGGCCGCCGGCTCCATGGCGAGACGTTGCCGTTCGACATCCGTCCCGGCTCGGAGAATCGCACGGGATATTACTACCGCGTGCCCGTCGGCGTCGTGGCGGCCATCATGCCGTTTAACGATCCCCTCGCGGTGATGACCCACAAGATCGGGCCGGCGATCGCGGGGGGCAATGCCGTCGTACTCAAGCCAGACTCCCGCGCGCCGCTCGCCGTCCTTCGCCTCGCCGCGCATTTCGTGGAGGCAGGGCTCCCGGCCGGCCGGCTCAACGTTGTTACCGGTCATGGCGAGGAAATCGGCGACGCCCTCGTCGCCGACCCGCGCGTACGCATGATCTCCTTCACCGGCGGTGCCGCCACCGGCGAGCACATCACCCGGGTGGCCGGCGTCAAGAAGCTGGCGCTGGAGCTGGGCGCCAACTCACCCGTCATCGTGCTGGCCGACGCCGACATCGACCGGGCTGTTGCTGCCATCGCCGACGGGGCATTTGCACAGGCCGGCCAGAACTGTCTCGGCGTCCAACGGGTACTGGTGCATCGAACGGTGTTCGACGTGTTTGCCGAGAGGCTGGCCGATCGGGCGGGCCGACTCCGGGTGGGCTCGTCGCTGGAGGAGACGACCGATGTCTGCCCCCTCATCACCGAGCGTCAGGCCGAGCGCGTGGCCGAATGGATCCAGGAGGCGCGGGCCGGCGGGGCGCGAACCCTGGCCGGCGGCCGGCGCGAGGGCGCCATGATCTGGCCGACCGTACTGACGGACGTGCCGGAGGGCTGCCGGCTGAATTGTGAGGAAATCTACGGCCCGGTCGTCGCGCTGTACCGGGTCGACTCCCTGGAAGAAGCCATCGAAAAAGCCAATCGAACACCGTTCGGTTTACACGCGGCGGTCTTCACGGAGAGCCTGCGGGACGCCTTCGCCGCGGTTCACGGGCTGGAGGCCGGCGGGGTGATGGTGAACGACTCGACGGACTATCGGCTGGACGTGATGCCCTTCGGCGGGACCAAACGGAGCGGGATCGGTCGGGAAGGACTACGCTTCGCCCTGGAGGAGATGACGGAGACGAAGGTGGTGTGTTTGAATCTGGGGGGGGGTAAGGGCTTCAGGTTCGAGGCTTAAGGTGTAAGGATCTCCCCCTTTAAACCTAGAACCTAAAACTTTAAACCCTTTCGCCGTCAGGCGACGACCGGGTGCTCGGCGAGGTAGGCCTCCAGCCGGTCGCGTTCGGCCACGAGGCGGATGAGTGCTTCGCCGGCGCCATCGAGCGCGCCTACTTTCCCTATCTTTTCAAGCTCGAACGCGGCGGCCGACAGGGCATTGGCGCCCAGGTTCGCGGCGGCGCCCTTTAATGTATGGGCCTGGTAGCGGAGGGCGTCGGCGTCGCCGGCGTCGACGGCGGAGCGGATGGCCTGCAGGATGTCGATGGCCTGGGATTGGAAGTCGCCGAGTAATTCGTCGAGGAACTCGCGGTCGCCGGCGAAGCGCTCCAGCGCGTCGTCGAAATTGATCGGGGCAGGGTCGATGGCGGGGATGCCAGAGGGTGACGCAGGATCGAGCGGCGCTGGCTCGATGCCAGCCGTCCAGCGGTCGATCGTCGCAAACAGTTCGCGGGAGATGATCGGCTTCGAGGTGTAGTCGTCCATTCCGGCTTCGAGGCACTTCTCGCGGTCGCCGGCCATGGCATGGGCCGTCATTGCGATGATGGGTATGGTTCGCGCCGATCCATCCATCTGACGGATGGCGGCCGTTGCCGCGAAGCCGTCCATCACCGGCATCTGGACGTCCATCAGGACGAGGTCGTACGCGCCCGACGCGACGGCCGCGAGCGCTTCGCGTCCGTTCGCGACGGCATCCACGGTATGGCCTCGTTTCCGCAGGATGTGCAGCGCCACCTGCTGGTTGGTGAGATTGTCCTCGGCGAGCAGGATGCGGGCCCGGTTCGTGGCGGCAACATCGGCATTCGGGGAGGGGAGCTCCGGTGTCGATTCGGGTATGCCCTTTAAGAGGCAATCGAGGAGGCGCGATAGCTTGACGGGTTTGGTGAGACGGCTGGCGAAACCGTGCTCGAGCAGCCGCTCTTTTTCCGAGCCGCGATCCACCGAGGTCATCAGGATCAGCTTGGCCCCCGCCAGCGCAGGCGACAGCGTCAGGATATCGGTGAATGCAACGGCGCCAACCGTGAAGGCGTGGCGGTCGATCAGCGCAAAATCAAACGGGGCGTTGGCGAGCAGGGCCTCGTCGATCCGCGCGTGTGCTTGCCGGTCGTCAGCGGCTTCGACCGCGTCGATTTCGAGCAGCGCAAAGTGTTCGAGCAGGGCGGTGCGAATCGAAACGGACGGCTCTATGATGAGCGCCCGGCGCCTGGCAATATCCGGGTGGCTCCGCGGCTCCGCGTCGGGGAGGCACTCAAAGTTGATCGTGAACCAGAACGTGGAGCCCTGCCCTTCCTCGCTTTCCACACCGATCTGGCCGTGCATCATGTCGACCAACTGGCGGGAGATGGCGAGGCCGAGGCCGGTCCCCCCGTATGTGCGCGTCGTGGAGGAGTCGACCTGCGAGAACGACTTGAACAGGCGATCCATGCGGTCTTTTGGAATCCCGATCCCCGTGTCCTGCACCGAGAATCGCACGGTAGCCCGGTTTTCCACGCGTTCAAGGGCTCCGGCGCGGATCGTGACCTCTCCCTCGTGGGTAAATTTGATCGCGTTGTTGGCCAGGTTGAGCAGGATCTGGCGGAGCCGGCCGGGGTCTCCCAGGACGCTCGAAGGCACGTTGCGGTCGACCACACAGACCAGTTCGAGCCCTTTTTTGGCCGCATTCATGGCAAGGAGGTCCGCGGCGTCCTCAATCGCATTCCGGAGATCGAACGAGATCGTTTCGAGGTCGAGTTTGCCGGCCTCTACCTTCGAGTAGTCGAGGATGTCGTTGATGACCGTCAGCAGGTCATCCGCGCTGGCCTGGATCATCTCGGCGTACTGGCGTTGCTCGCTCGATAGTCCGGTACTGAGCAAGATGCTCGTCATCCCAATCACGCCGTTCATCGGGGTGCGGATTTCATGGCTCATGTTGGCCAGGAACTCGCTTTTGGCCCGCGAGGCGTGTTCGGCTTCGAGTTTGGCCTGGAGCAACTGCGATTCGGTTTCTTTGCGGATCGCGATCTCGTCGGCAAGCGAATCCCGTGAGACGGTCGTCATCTTCAGGTCCGCCATCATCTGGTTGAAGCTGGCCGCCAGATCACCGATCTCGTTGCGCGCGGTCGTTTCGATGCGGGTGTCGAGTTTGCCCTGGCTGATGCTCCGGGTGACGTCGCGCAGTTCTGTCAACGGCTTCGTTATGCGCCGGGAGAGGTAGATGGCGGATACATAGGCCACGATACCGAGGCCGATCAGCGAGATAACGGAGAGGAGTAATTTTTCCCAGATAAAGGCGTAGGCCTCGCGAAACGGCATCTCGATCACCACTGCCCATTCGGGGTCCCCGAGGCTCACGAACATGGATACGACCCGTGTGCCTTCAATCCCGCGTGTGGTTTTGGCGGTATAGTCGCCAGCGTCGTGGTGTGTTTGGGTGAGGAAATCCGACACGACCTGGAGGTGCTTCAGATTGTCGGTGCGCAGCACGCGGCTGATGTCTCTGGAGGCGATGACGTTTCCTACATCATCTACCACATAGGCTTGGCCGCTTTCCCCGACCTCGATTTCGCTCACCAGGTCCCACATGAACTTCAGGTTGGTCTGGGCGAGCAGGGTGCCGGCAAATTCGCCCAACGCGCCTCGCACGGGGATGGCAATCAGCACCGTGGGTTCGCTGGTGGCATCGTCGATGATCACCGGGCTGATGTAGGTGAGACCGCCGCGCGTTCGCTCTAAAAGCGCCTCGAGGATCGCCGGCTCGATGCGGAGCGAGGAGAACTGTGAAAAACGGGAAGCACTGGCGAGCTTCGACGCGGCATGGTCGTAGTAGATGACGTGCCGGATCGATCGATCGATCCCCAGCAGCCGTTCCATTGCAAGGTGCCGATCAGCAGGATTCGACACGCCAAGATGTGCAATCCGTTCGGTCAGTTGAAGGCGTTCGATCTTGCTGTAGATGAAATCGCTTACCGCCGTCGAGGCGGAGGCCGCCAGTCGATGCTGGCGATCCGTAAGTGCGATCCGTAACGTGCGCAGGCTGACCATGAGGTCGAGCGCGGTTGTCGCGACCTGCATCGTGATGGCCAGCGCCAGGAACGTGGTCACTAGCGTGACACTCAGCCGGCGCGATCGACGTATGGTAGGATGCCGCTTCATCGGATGAGCGAATCGGCCAGACTGAGCCATCCAGCCGACGGAGTCAGCCCGAGCTGGTCGATGGCGTTGAGATTGATCTCGAAGTACGTCTCGGCAGACTCGACCGGGATGTCGCTAGGGCTCGTTCCCTCCAGGATCTTGTGGGCGATACGTGCCGCCTGGGTCTCCGTCGGACCATTTCGAACCATCACGCTAAACCCAAACGCAGGCTGGCCGGCCTCGACCAGCTCCTCCGCCATCCGCCGCTCTTCTTCGACGCCTCCATAGGCCAGGCGCATGTGATATTCGATGTGTTCGCCTTCCACATACCCGAGTCGGCGCATCTCAGTAGCAAAGCCGGCAGCCGTTTCCTCGAAATAGGGGATACCGACAAGGATGCCCACCTGACGCCTGGGCGATCGATTGGACTCCGCACCGCAGCCCAGCGCGGCGAGGGCGTGCAGAGAATAGCATAGGAAAAGTCGATTCCGCATCATCTCGAACGGATACTGGCAAGAGAGGTCCGATCACAAACGAGGTCAGGGCGTGTGTTCGGGAGGTACATTGGCGCCTTGGAGAGGGTATCGGCCTGACGCCGCCGGCGTTAATTACTCGGGCAAATTGGGTTAGACATACGCTTTCGTCGCGCGTTTGGAAGGGCCTCCGCCGGCAAAGACGATCTCATTCATCCAGCCGCAATGTGTATCTTACCGTGCACTATCCACGTTCACCCGCCGCCATGCTCCGCATCCTCCCGCTCTTCGTCCTCCTCCTTCTCTCGTCCTTCCCCAGTGTCGCCCAGCCGGCGCCGCCGGGCATCGACTCGTACACCGCCGCCGTCCTTTCTGCTTTCGAGGTCCCGGGCATCGCCCTCGCCATCGTAAAGGACGGTCGTGTGGTCCTGGCGAAAGGGTACGGCGTCCGCGAGCTGGGAAATCCGGCACCGGTCGATGATCGAACACTGTTCGGCATCGCCTCCAACTCCAAGGCCTTCACAGCCACCGCGCTCGCATTACTCGTCGAAGAGGGTCGGCTCGGGTGGGAAGATCGGGTGATCGACCACCTGCCTTGGTTCCAACTCAGCGACGCGTTTGTCACCCGCGAACTCACCATCCGCGACCTGCTCGTGCACCGCAGCGGCCTTGGCCTCGGCGCCGGCGACCTGCTCTGGTGGCCGGCTTCCACCTATAACCGCCGCGAAGTGGCCGAACGCCTCCGCTACCTCCCGCTCGTCACCAGCTTCCGGAGCGCGTACGCGTACGACAACGTCCTCTACCTCGTCGCCGGCGAGGTCATCGAAACCCTGAGCGGAATGTCGTGGGAGGATTTTGTCCAGACCCGTATCCTCGACCGGGTGGGCATGGCCGACAGCAACCCCCGCCACTCCGACGCCGGCGCTCCGGGCGCCAACGTGGCCGTCACCCACGCCCGCGTCGATGGCGTCGTCCGCCCCATCGCGCCCTTCACCAGCGACAACACGAACCCCGCCGGCGGTATCAACGCCAGCGCCCGCGACATCGCGAGGTGGATGATCGTCCAGCTGGACTCCGGCCGGGTAGCCGGCGATGACCGCCTCTTCTCACGCCGCACCGCCCGTGAACTCTGGACCCCCCTTACGCCCACGCCCATCGGCACCCCGCCGCCGGACCTCGCGCCGCTCCAGCGCCAGTTCTCCGGGTATGCGCTCGGGTTCGACGTGCACGACTATCGCGGCCACAAGGTGGTCACTCATACGGGTGGGCTGCCGGGATATGTGTCCAAGGTGACCATGATCCCCGAGTTAAAACTCGGCGTGGCCGTGTTCACCAACCAGGAGTCCGGCCGCGCCTTCACGGCGATGACGTACCACGTGCTCGACCACTATCTCGGCGCGAACGACACCGACTGGCTCGTCGCCCTCGCGAACTATGAACAACAGGGCCTGCGCGAGATCGCGGATACGGAAGCCGCCATCGCCACCGAGCGGAACGCCGGCGCCGGCCCCTCCCTATCGCCGGCCGCCTACGTGGGGACCTACACGGACGCCTGGTACGGCGACATCCTCGTCGAACAAAAACCCGACGGCGCCCTCGAACTCCGCTTCAGCCGGACGCCTTCTCTCGTGGGATCGATGGAGCACTGGCAGTACGACACCTTCATCGTCCGCTGGTACGACCGCGAACTCCGCGCCGACGCCTTCATCACATTCGCCCTCCACCCGGACGGCTCGATCGATCAGGCCAGGATGCAGGCGGTGTCGCCGGCGACGGATTTCAGCTACGATTTCCAGGATTTGCTCCTGAAACCGGCTATACGTTAACAACCCCTTAGGGTCTTCAATACCCGAAGGGTTTCCTACCCCCATGCCTATTCTCGACCTCCTCGAACAGACCCGCGCCGAGACGCTCCGGCACTTCGACCTCGACGACCGCCGGCTCGGCCTCCGCTACGCGCCCGGCAAATGGACCGTCCGCCAGCTCCTCCACCACCTATCCGATGCGGAGACGGTACTCTTCGACCGCATCCGGCGGGTAATCAGCGAGCCGCGCCAGGTGATCTGGGCGTTCGACCAGGACGCCTGGGCGCAGGGGCTCGACTATGAAGGCAGGCCGCTGCCCCTTTCCAGAGACCTGTATCTGGCTACCCGCGCCGGCGTTATCCACTATGCGCGGCTCCATTACGAAGCGGACGGGCACAAGGAATTCGTGCACAACGAGGCCGGCGTGCGTACCCTGAAGCAGGAGTTCGACAAGGTGGCGGCCCACAACCGGGGCCATCTGGACCAGATCGCCAAGGCGCTAGGTAAGGATCACACCCATGGATGACATAAAAAGATGGGGAGGATTGCTCCTCCTTCTGCTCTTCCCAGCCATCGCCGCCGGCCAGGACATCCGCACTCTCACCGCCGAGGAGGCCGTGCAGTTTGGCCTCGAGCGTAACGCCCTCATCCGCTCCGCCGAGGCCGGCGCCGCCGAGGCCGACGCCGTCTACCGCGCTGCCCGAGCCGCGCGGCGGCCGTCCGTCACCGCGCAGGGCAGCTACACTCGCCTCAGCGACAACATCCCCGCCATCACCTTCACCCAGCCGGGGACGGACATCGAGGTAACCCTCGCCCCGGTGGTGCTGGATCGGTATTATTCGGAGATCGGGATTGAGCAGCCGCTCTTCACCGGGCTCCGCATCCACCACCAGATCCAGGCGGCATCCCACCAGGCCGAGGCGGCGGCGATGGACGCCGAATGGCAGGAGGCGGATGTCGCGTTTCAGATCAAACAGGCCTACTGGCGGCTGTATGAGGCGCAAGGTCTACAGTCCGCCGTGGCCGCCTCACTCGCCCGTGTCGAGGCGTATGTAAACGATGTGCGCAATCGCCGCGACGCCGGCGCCGCCCTCGAAAGCGACCTTCTGACCGCCCAGACCCGCCGCTCGGAAGTGCAGCTCGAACAGATCCAGCGGGACAACGCCGTTCAAGTGGCGCGCCTCGAACTGAACCGACTAATCGGGTTGCCGCTGGATGCCATCATCCAACTTGTTGCAGTGGACTTGGTGGACACGGTGGACGCGTTGGACGGGCTTCTTGCTCGTGCCGGGGCACAGCATCCTCAGGTGGATGGGTTGGTCGCTCAGGTTGAGGCCCTCGAAGCCAATGTCAAAGCCTCGCAGGGTGGCTGGCTCCCGGAGATCGTGGCGACGGGCCGGTACGCCTACTCGCGTCCGAACCAGTACTTCTTCCTCGATCAGGATGCGTTTCGCGGCAACTGGGAGGCCGGCGTGGCCGTCCGCTGGAACCTGTGGAACGGCGGCCAGCGCGAAGCCGGCACGCAGGAGGCGCGCGCCCGGCTCCAGGGCGCCGAAGCCCGGCTCGCCTACGCGCGGGACGAGATCGCGGTGTCGATCACCAGCCGATACCTGGATGTCCAACGCGCCGAGGCGTCGTACAATGTCATCCAACAAAACGTCCGCGAGGCGGAAGAAGCCTACCGGGTGGTCCAGCAGCAACACCAGGAAGGGGTCGCGCTCACGAGCACGATGCTGGAGGTGGAAGAGGCGCTGCGGCTGGCGCAATCCCGGGCCGCCCAGGCGGTAGCCGGCCAGATGATGGCCCTCGCCGCGCTGCGTTTCACCCTCGGCGAGATCCGATGAGCGATATGGAAGCCAACACCGTCTTCAGCACCCGCCGCCTCACGAAGGTCTACGACATGGGCGAAGTGCAGGTCCATGCCCTCCGCGGGATCGACGTGGATTTTTACAGCGGCGAACTCGTCGTGCTCCTCGGCGCGTCCGGCTCCGGGAAATCCACCCTGCTCAACATCCTCGGCGGGCTGGATACCGCCACCGGGGGGACCGTGCTTTACAAGGACCAGGACCTCACCCGCGCCACCGACAAACAGCTGACCGAATACCGCCGGCACCACGTCGGCTTCGTGTTCCAGTTCTACAACCTCATCCCCAGCCTCACGGCCCGCGAGAACGTGGCCATCGTCACCGAAATCTCCCACAACCCCATGAAGCCCGAGGAAGCGCTCGACCTGGTGGGGCTGGGGGATCGGATGGATCATTTTCCGGCGCAACTCTCCGGCGGCCAGCAGCAGCGCGTAGCCATCGCGCGGGCGATCGCCAAACAGCCGGCGGTGCTGCTGTGCGACGAACCCACCGGCGCGCTCGACTCCCAGACCGGCGTGATCGTCCTCGAAGCGCTCGACCGCGTCAACCGGGAAATCGGGACGACGACAGTGATCATCACCCACAACGTGGCGCAGTCCGAAATGGCCGGACGTGTGATCCACCTCAGCGACGGGCGGATTACCGACGTCCACACCAACACCCACAAAAAGGCTCCCGGCGAGCTTACCTGGTAAGATGCGCGCGATCGACCGGAAAATGCTGCGGGATCTGTGGGGCATGCGCGGGCCGGCCCTGGCCATCGCGGTCGTGATCGTCAGCGGCGTGGCGACCTTTGTCACCATGACCTCCACTATGGGCGCGCTGCAGCGGACCCTCGACAGCTACTATACGGAGTACCGGTTCGCCGACCTGTTCGCCGGCGTCCGCCGCGCACCCGAGACCCTCCTCGAAACCCTCCGCGGTGTCGAAGGCGTGAGCCAGGTGATGACGCGGGTTACCGCCGGCGTCAACCTCGAGGTGCCGGGGTTCGACCAACCGGTGTCCGGTCAGCTGGTATCTATCCCGGAGGGCCGGCAGCCGGCGCTCAACCAGCTGTACATCCGCGAGGGCCGGCTCATCGAGCCGGGGCGCGAGGAAGAGGTGCTCGTCAACGAGGTATTCGCCGAGGCGCACGGCCTCCGGCCCGGCGACCGGCTCACCGCCGTCATCAACGGCCGGCGGAAGGCGCTGCGGGTGGCCGGCATCGCGCTGTCGCCCGAGTTTTTGATGCAGATCCAGCCCGGATCCCTCTTCCCGGACCCCCAGCGGTTCGGGGTGTTGTGGATGGGCCGCGAAGCGCTGGCCGCCGCGTACGACATGGGCGGCGCGTTTAACGACGTGGCGTTTACCCTGGCGCCGGGTGTCGACGAAGAGACGGTGATGGACCGCCTCGATCAGATCCTGGGCGCCTACGGCGGCGTCGGCGTCAACCGTCGGGCGCAGCAGCCGTCGCACTTCTACATCACCGAAGAATTCCGGCAGCTCCGCAGCATGGCGACGATGCTGCCCGTCATCTTCCTCGCCGTGGCCGCGTTCCTGCTGAACATCGTCGTCACCCGCCTGATTGGGACGCAGCGCGAGCAGATCGCCGTGCTCAAGGCGTTCGGGTACAGCAACGGCACGGTGGGCTGGCATTATACCAAACTTGTGTTTGTCGTAGCTCTCTCCGGCGCGGCCGCCGGCGTGGTGTTGGGGATGTGGATGGGG
Organism: Rhodothermales bacterium; assembly: GCA_034439735.1. Lineage (NCBI taxonomy): Bacteria > Pseudomonadati > Rhodothermota > Rhodothermia > Rhodothermales > Rhodothermales bacterium. The sequence continues at coordinate 22,945 of JAWXAX010000080.1, forward strand.
CGCGGGATGGGTAACCTCTACCTGACGTTTTACCGGTTTCCGTACCTCGAATACGCGCTGGACCCATCGGTCGTGTCGGCGGCGGTGGCGCTGACGATCGGGGCCACGTTCGCCGGCGTCATCCGCGCCGTGCGCCGGGCCGTGAAGCTGCCGCCGGCCGAGGCCATGCGGCCGGCCCCGCCGGCGTCCTACCGGCCGACGGTCGTCGAGCGCATCGGCCTCCAGAAATACCTCGACCAGCCCACCCGGATGATCCTCCGCAACCTCGAACGGCAGCCGGTGAAGGCCCTGCTCACCATCACCGGCATCGCCAGCTCGTGCGCCATCCTCATCATGGGGCTGTTCATGAGCGGCGCGTTCGATTACATCCTGCGTATCCAGTACGGCATCGCCCAGCGGGACGACCTGACGATCTCCTTCGCCCAGCCCACGTCCACCGCCTCGCTGTACGAACTCAAAGCCCTGCCGGGCGTGATCCACGCCGAGCCGTTCCGGATGGCGCCCGTCACCCTCCGCCACCGGCACTGGAGCTACGACACCGCCGTCCAGGGCATCCCGCGGGACGCGTACCTGCGGCGCGTCATCGACACCGAGCTGCGCTCGATCGACATCCCCGCCGAGGGCGTCATCCTCACGGAACGCCTCGCCGAAATCCTCCACGTCCGCCCTGGCGACGTGGTGACCGTGGAGGTACAGGAAGGCCGCCGGCTCGTGCGCGAGGCGCCCGTCGTCAGCCTTACCCGCCAGTACCTCGGCGTGGCGGCGTACATGGACCTCGACGCCGTCAACCGACTCGTCGGCGGCGGCCAGGCTATTTCAGGCGCGCTGCTGACGACGGATCGGGATCAGGAGGAGGGGCTCACCCGGCTGTTGCAACGGCGGCCCTCCGTGATCGGCATCGTGGCGCAGGAGCGGGCCATCGCGTCGTTTATGGAGACGTCGGCCGAGAGCATGCTCACGTTTACGTTTATCCTCAGCTTTTTTGCCGGCGTCATTGCCTTCGGGGTCGTCTACAACAGCGCCCGGATCGCGCTATCCGAGCGCGACCGCGAACTCGCCAGCCTCCGCGTCCTCGGGTTTACCCGGGGGGAGATCGCCTACATTCTGCTGGGCGAGTTGGCCGTGCTCACCCTGCTCGCCATCCCCCTCGGGTTTTTGATGGGGACGGGGATGACGGCCGGCGTCGTGCAGGGGCTGCAAACGGACCTGTACCAGATTCCGATGGTGCTCGAGAAAAAGACGTTCGCACTGGCCGCACTGGTCGTGCTGGTGGCCACGACGATCTCGGCCCTCATCGTACGCCGCAAGCTCAGCCACCTGGACCTCGTGGGGGTCCTCAAAACGAGAGAATAGATGAAGGGTCTGACACGTAAACGCTTGATCATGATCGCCGTCGCCGTGTTGGTGGTGCTGGCTGTCGCTTACGGGTTCATGCCGAAGCCCGTGCTCGTGGAGACCGCCGCCATCACCCGTGGCAGCCTGCAGGTGATCGTGGAGGACGAAGGGGAGACCCAGGTGAAACACCGCTACGTGGTCACCTCGCCCGTGATGGCGTTTGCCCGGCGGATCGAGATGAAGGCCGGCGACTGGGTGGCGAAAGGCCAGGAGCTCGTCCGCCTCGAACCGCCCCGCCCGACGATCCTCGACCCCCGGACCGCCGCCGAAGCCCAGCAGCGCGTAAAAGCCGCGGAGGCGATGCTGAGCCAGGCCGAGGAGCAGGTGCGCGCCACCACGGCGGCGGCGGCGAACGCCGAAGAAGAGCGGGCGCGGACCGAGCGGTTGTTTGAGTCCGGCTCCGCCACGCAGCAGCTACGCGAGCAGACCCGTTCCGTCGCCCTGCAGGCCGTCGCCCAGCGCGATGCCGCGACGGCCGCCGTCGAAGCCGCCCGGGCCGACCTCGCGAGCGCCCGGGCCGTGGTGGCCTACACCGAAGGCAGCGGCGCCGGAGTGCGGCAGACCCTCCGCGCCCCGACGGCCGGCACCGTGCTGGCCGTGTACCGGGAAAGCGAGGGCCAGGTGATGCCCGGCGAGGCGCTGATGGAGATCGGGGATGTGGATAGCCTGGAGGTGCGGGTGGACGTGTTGTCGCAGGACGCCGTCCGCATCCGCCCCGGAACGCACGTCATGCTCGACCGCTGGGGCGGCGAGGGCGTGCTGAAGGCCGTCGTCACCCGCGTCGAGCCCCAGGGTGTGACGACCGTCTCGTCCCTCGGCGTCGAGGAGAAACGCGTGGCCGTCGTGGCGGACCTCGTCTCGCCGGCCGCGCACCGCGCCGGCCTCGGCTCCGGCTTCCGGGTGCTGGCGCAGTTCGTGATCTGGGAGAGCGACGACGTGTTGCTCGCCCCGACGAGTGCGCTGTTCCGGGAGGATGGCGGCTGGGCCGCGTTTGTGGACGAAGGCGGGAAGGCCGTGAAGCGGGCTGTGGAGATCGGCCACCAGGCCGGCCTGACCGCCGAGGTGTTATCAGGCCTCTCCGAGGGCGACGAGGTGATCGTCCATCCGCCGAACAATCTGGAGGAAGGGGTGGGGGTGGAGGCGTTGTGAGAGTTGTCCCTCAATAGGGCGCTTCGTAGTCGCCCGGTCAATGCCGGGGCAGGCACTCTCGAAGGGTCTTCGTCATCCTCGCGAACGCGGGGATCCACCCGGATGGCACGCGGCTTATGACCTGTTGTGATAGGGACGAGTCGCGACTTGTCGCACTTGACGTACCCCATGGCCAGATAGAGCGGGAGGGGGAAACCATGGTAGACATCGAAGTGGGGCCCACGGCCAGCAGATCTCTCACCGGGCAGATGGTGGATTTCGCACAATCGATCCCGTATTACTTACCAAAAGACGACTGGGGGGATCGGGACTTGCGGATTGCCGAGCAGCGGCTGGGTGAGACACCTTGCCTGTGCTCGGGCAGGTCCAGCGAAACCATCTGGCCGGCGCGGGAGGCGCTCAAGGTGTTGGGCGAAAGATGGTCTTAAAAGCGGAATACCAGGATTCAGGACGTCGTCTGATATCCGGACAGTTGCCGAATAGTGAGCATATCCTCGCCGTAAGCGTGTAATTTTTACATCGTTGTATTCGGGAGGTACGTCGTGTTATCTTGACAGTGACAGGATATTGTTAGTTCTGCCGCCTCACAGCACCAGTCCCGATCACGGCTTATAGACCAGTCGCAGACAAATGGAAGAGCGCATCCAGGAAGTCGCCGCCGAGCTTTCCAAGACCGCCGCTCAGGCCCGAGCGCAGTTCGGCACACTCTCACCGGAACAGCTCAACTGGAAACCAGACTCGGGTAGCTGGAGCGTGGGGCAGTGCTTCGATCACTTGATCACGACGCACAGTCAGTACTTTCCCCTTCTTCAGCAGCTCCGGGCGGGCGGTGTGGAGCCGTCATTATGGGAACGGTACTCCCCGTTCAGCGGCTTCTTCGGAGCGTACTTGATTCGTAACCTGAGTCCGGAGAACCATAAGAAATACAAGACGTCGTCGAAGGCCGAGCCGTCCACCAGCGAGATCGACGGTCGCATCGTTGAGCGCTTCAGCGCCCATCAGGCGGAACTGATCGATCACATTCAGAACCTGTCAGCCGAGATCGATCCGGAGACGACGATCATCACGTCTCCTCTGTTAAGCTTTGTGACCTATAGCCTGGATGACTGCCTGGCGATCTTTGTGGTGCACGGCCAGCGACATCTGAGGCAGGCGCGGCGGGTCACGGAGATGGCAGGGTTTCCCGCCCACTAACGCACCCTCAAGGGCGGCAGAACCCGCCACTGCAGGCCGACAGCGCGCTTCAGCGCCATGTCTCTTTTTACCGTCAACGTCTACGTTGCCCTCTCCAACCGCTCCGCCGCGTGCTGCGGCTGAGTGGCAACCTGTTATGCCGAAGTGAATCTAGATGTATGCCTGAACCCGACCCCGCTGAACTCATCACCTTTGCATTGCCGGCAGATCTCGGCCGGTGGCTCATGGTACATCACGCCACAAAAAGTGAGCTGTGGGTGAAGATATTCAAGAAAGGGACCGGGATTCCGAGTGTGACCTGGGACGATGTCGTGATTGAGGCGCTGTGCTGGGGCTGGATTGATGGCGTCAAGAAATCACTTAACGACCAGGCCTATATCCAGCGGCTCACCCCCAGGAAAGCTCGAAGCAACTGGTCGAAGAGGAACAGAGAACATGCAGAGCGCTTGATAAGCGAGGGCCGGATGCAGGAGCCAGGGCTTGTACATGTTCGCTCCGCCCAGGCGGATGGCCGGTGGGAGAACGCCTATACAGCAAGTGAAACAAACGTGCCGGCGGATTTCTTAGCCGCTCTTGAGGGCAGGCCGAAGGCGAAACAGTTTTTCGAAACGCTCAACAAATCGAGTCGGTATGTCATCGCCTACGGATTGACGTCTGCGAAGAAACCCGAAACCAGACGGAGGCGATTTGAAACCTTCATCGACATGCTCACCCGCGAAGAAAGGCCGGATATGGGCTTCAGAAACCGTTGAGATTTTCTGTTCTCTGCTTTTCGAGCGGCAACTCTGTTCCTCATAGCCGCGAATTTTTGGGATCGTCTTCCTCGCGAAACGAGCGAAGCGACTAACGAAGTAAAGCGGGAAACGAGCGAAGCGACTTACGAACTGACGTTACGCAACCCGGCCTGCATGTCACGCTGAGCCTCGCGAAGCGTCTTTCTAGAACGCGATTCTGCGTTAAAAAACGCCATCGACGCGTCTTA
>JAWXAX010000081.1 GCA_034439735.1 Rhodothermales bacterium
CAAAATCGCCGCGCTCGACGGGATGAACCGGATCGGGCTGGCGCTTAAAGACACCGCGGTACGCGTCTCGACGCGGAAGAAAGTAGCGCCGGCGCCGGCTGCCGCGGCCGCTCCGGAGGGGGCGTCCGAACCGGTGATCGTCAACAAGTTGCATGACGTGGGGGTACAGTCCACCGGCTACTAAAACGTGCGGAACCTTCGTCCGGGACTGTGTTGAAATGGCCTGATATTTCAACAGAAACGGGGCACGAACGAATCGATGCGACGGATACTGGTTACGGGCGCGAACGGTCAGATCGGCGGAGAACTCGTCCGCCGATTACGCGCGAAGCACGGACCATCCGCGGTGCTGGGGTCGGATCTGAATCCGGCGGTGGGCGACGCCGCCGACGGCCGGCATGTAGTGCTGGATGTGCGCGACCGGGTGCGCATGGAGCGGGTGATCGACGAGGAGGGGATCGATGGGGTGTACCACCTGGCCAGCCTGCTCTCCGTCACCGGCGAGGCGAACCCGGATCTCGCGTGGGAGGTGAATCTGCAGGGCTTAAAAAATATCCTCGATATCGCGCGGAGCCGGCCGTTTCAGCTCTTCTGGCCCAGTTCGATCGCCGTGTTTGGCCCCGCGACCCCGAAGATCGACACCCCGCAGTATACCGTTATCGAACCTACCACGATGTACGGCGTGACGAAGCGCGCCGGCGAGATGCTGTGCCAGTATTATGCGCGGAGGTACGGTATCGACGTGCGGAGCATCCGTTACCCCGGCATCATCAGTTATGCCGTCGAGCCTGGCGGAGGAACGACCGATTATGCGATCGACATGTTGCGCGCGGCGGCGGCCGGCTCGGGGTACACCTGTTTCTTGCGTCCGGACAGCCGTCTTCCTATGATGTACATGCCGGATGCCATCGATGCTACGCTGGACATCATGGAGGCGCCGGTCGCGGCGATCACGATCCGGTCCAGCTACAATCTCGCCGCCATCAGTTTTTCACCCGATGAACTGGGGGCGTCGATCCGCCGGCAGGCGCCGGGTTTTGTACCCATCTATGCGCCGGACCACCGCCAGCAGATCGCCGACTCCTGGCCCCAGACGATCGATGACTCGTTCGCCCGTAAGGAATGGGGATGGAATCATCGGTACGGCCTCGACGCCATGGTCGACGATATGCTGGATAACTTGACGGTTCGGGTGTAAGCATCCTTTTTTGCAGGTATGGGCGACGGGTCTGCGATCTGTCGTTTCGTGGTTTCAGTCCCTGGTTACGCCTTTATCCCCATGATCGAAACAGCCATCGAACAGTTTCGCGCCGAGCTGGACACCATCCGCGAGGCCGGCCTCTACAAGGCAGAGCGCGTTATCACCACCCCGCAGTCGGCCGAGATCGGCATCCAGTCCGGCGAGGAGGTCCTCAACTTCTGCGCAAACAACTACCTGGGGCTGGCCAATCATCCGGACCTGATCGCGGCGGCAAAAGCCGGCCTGGACGCCTATGGATTCGGGATGGCCTCTGTACGGTTCATTTGCGGCACGCAGTCGATCCACAAGCAGCTCGAGGAACGCATCTCGGCGTTCCTTCGCACCGAGGATACGATCCTGTATTCGTCGTGCTTCGATGCCAACGCCGGCCTGTTCGAGGCGCTGCTGGATGCCGATTGCGCCATCATCAGCGACCAGCTGAACCACGCCAGCATCATCGACGGCGTCCGTCTCTGCAAGGCGCAGCGGTATCGGTATGCGAATGGGGACATGAACGAGCTGGAGCGTCATCTGCAGGACACACAGGGCGCGAAGCGGCGCATGATCGCAACCGATGGCGTGTTCAGCATGGATGGGTCGATCGCGAAGCTGGCTGCGATCTGCGACCTGGGCGAACGATACGACGCCATGGTGATGGTGGACGATAGCCACGCGACGGGTTTCATGGGAAAAACCGGTCGCGGTTCCATCGAGCACTGCGGGGTGATGGGGCGGGTGGATGTGATCACGAGCACGCTGGGCAAGGCGCTGGGCGGCGGCACGGGCGGGTTCACGAGCGGGCGCCGCGAAATCGTCGATCTGTTGCGTCAGCGCTCACGGCCCTATCTATTTTCGAATACGCTGGCGCCGGCGGTTGTGGCCGCCAGCCTGCGCGTCCTGGAAATGCTGGTCCATACCACGGCGCTGCGGGATCGACTGGCCGAAAACACCGCCTACTTCCGCGAGCAGATGACGGCGCAGGGCTTCGACATCAAGCCGGGCATCCATCCCATCGTCCCGATCATGCTCTACGATGCCCGCCTCGCCCAGAACATGGCGGCGGATCTGCTCGGGGAGGGGATCTACGTGATCGGATTCAGCTATCCGGTCGTCCCGCAGGGTCAGGCCCGCATCCGCGTCCAGGTCTCCGCGGCCCACACACGGGAGCACCTGGACCAGGCGGTCGCGGCGTTTGCAAAGGTGGGAAAGCAACACGGCGTGATTTGAGGGGGCTACCCCATCCGAATGGCCTTAAACGCCCGCACCTGTTCGGTCATGGCCACTTCCACGGGGAGGCGTTCCATGCTGGAGGCGCCGTAGAATCCGTGGACGTTTTTGGTCCGGCTCAGGACATAGGCGGCGTCCTCGGGCATGGCGATGGGGCCTCCGTGGCAGAGGACGATGACATTGGAGCGGACGCTGCGTGCGGCATCCGCGATCTCCTGGACGGCGGAGACGCTGTCTTCCAACGTTTTAGCCGTGGCGGCGCCGATGGAGCCGCTGGTGGTGAGTCCCATATGAGCCACGACGATGTCGGCGCCGGCGGCCGTCATTTGTTCGGCTTCGGCCGGCGTGAACGCGTAGGGCGTCGTGAGGAGATCCATCCGGTGGGCAAGGCCGATCATCGCGATCTCACGGTCGTATCCCATCCCGGTTTCTTCCAGGTTGGCGCGGAAGAGGCCGTCGATCAGGCCGACGGTCGGGAAATTCTGGACGCCGGAGAAGCCGATGCGTTTGACCTCTTCCAGAAATAAGCCCATGTCGCGGAAGGGATCGGTCCCGCAGACGCCGGCGAGCACGGGCGTGCGTTTGACGACCGTGACCACCTCACGCGCCATGTCCATCACGATAGCGTTGGCGTCGCCATAGGGCATCAGGCCGGCGAGGGAGCCGCGTCCGGCCATGCGGAATCGGCCGGAGTTGTAGATCACGATGAGGTCGATGCCGCCCTCTTCCTCGAATTTTGCGCTGATGCCCGTCCCGGCGCCGCCGCCGACGATCGGACGTTTTGCGTCAACCAGTGCGCGTAGCCGGTTGAGAATTTCTGTGCGTGGGATAGCCATGGCCTGAGTGCGGGGATGAAAGAGGACGCGGCCGTATGGTAGGTTCCAGGGGGGATGCAATCAAGATAGACACGCCGTGGCCGGCGGTAGTCGCCTCCTCGCATCTAATTTAATATCTTGGTTACCCATCGCTCGGCAACGGGCGGGCATCGGTTTACGCATCAACCTGTACGGTGGCCATGCACCCTGTATCACGCAGACACTTCCTCAAGACCACCGGCCGGACCCTCTCGCTTGCCGCCTTTGCGGGCCTGTCAGTGCAGTGCGGCGGGCAGGCGGGCACGGAGCAGGCGGCCGGCGGCCGGGTATGGACGGGATTCAAGTACGCGATGTGCAACGAATGTATGCAAGAATTGCCGTGGTCCGAGCAATGCCGCATCATGTCGGATGCCGGCTATACCGGCGTCGAGATCGCTCCGTTTACCCTGGTGCGGGAGAGCGTGAACGAACTGGGGCCGGCGCAGCGGCAAGAGCTGGTGCGTGTGATGGGCGATTACGGGCTCGAGTGCGTGGGGCTACACTGGCTACTCGCCCCGCCGCCGCAGGGCCTGCACTTCACCACGCCCGACCCCGTCGTCCGGGCGGCTACCGTTCAGTATCTGGCGGATCTGGTCGATTTCTGCGCCGATCTGGGCGGTCGTGTCCTGATTTTTGGATCGCCGAACCAGCGCAACACACAGGGCATATCGGTCGCCGAGGCCAAACAGCACTTTATCGAGGGCCTGACCCGCGTGGCCGACCACGCCGGCGCGCGCGAGGTCAAGATCCTCGTCGAAACCCTCGACTCCTCCCAGACCGATGTGGTGAACACCATGGCCGAATCGGTAGAAATCGTCCGCGCGGTGGATAAGCCGGCGGTCGGCACGATGTTCGATTACCACAACACACTCGACGAGACCGAGACGCTCGAGTCCCTCATCCGGACCCACTTTGACCGCATCGAACACGTACAAATCCAGGAGATGGACGGCCGGCACCTCGGCACAGGCACCGCTCGGGACGCGTATGTCGATAGCTTCCGCGCGCTGCGCCAGCTGGGATACGACAAATGGATCTCGCTCGAGATTTTCGATTTCACGCCCGGCGGCGTCGTCATAGCGCAGGAGTCCATGGAAGTGCTCCGCGCCCTCGAAGCCGCCTCTGCGTGAAGCCGGCGTCGTATGAGAACGTGCTTTGATGGAACGACCGCAAACGCACCCCCTTGCCAGCAAAACCCGATATAGCAACAGAGCTGCGGGTTGTCTATTTTGCACGCCTGTATGCTGACCGGAACCACGCAGAAACCAGACCTACAACGCAACGTTCAGGAGATGCGACACGGCGCTATCCGGTCACACCAGCGCGTTCCTTCGGCTACCACGCAATCGATGTCGTATCAGAGAACCACGCTCGCGATCGTATTTGCCGACATCAGCAAAAGCACCCAGCTATTCGAGATGTTTGGCAACGAACGGGCCCGCGAGATTGTCGCGCGCACGCTGGGCATCCTATCCTCCGTGACGACGGAGCATGAAGGGCGGGTGATCAAGACGATCGGCGACGAAGTGATGTGCACGTTCGATCGGATCGAACAGGCCGTCGGGGCTACGACACGTATGCCTCAAGCAGTCGTCGAGGATCCGGAACTGGCGGAAATTGGCGTGGCTTTGCGGATCGGCCTGCACTTTGGCGATGTACTCAGCGACGACTACGACGTCTACGGCGATGCCGTGAACGTGGCGGCGCGGATGGTTCAGCTGGCGCGTCCGGACCAGATCATCACAACCCGAATCACCGTGGACATGCTGCCCAGCTACCAGCACTCGAACCTGCGTGGGCTCGGGGTGGCCCACGTGCGCGGGAAGAAGTCGGAGATGGAAATCTACGAGGTGCTCTGGCAGCCGGACGCCACGGAACTCACCATCATGCACGGCCAGCTCTCGATGGGCGCCCGTACCCCCAAGGCGCGCCTGTACATTCGGTATGCCGAACAAGACTACAAGTTCGAGAAGGGCCGGCCCCCTTTTATGATGGGGCGCGGCGAAAAAAACGACCTCGTCGTGCCTGACCAGAGTGTCTCCCGGACCCACGCCAGCATCGAATACCAGGGCGGCAAGTTTATCCTGATCGACCGAAGCACAAACGGCACATTCCTGCAGATTCGCAACGAAGAAAAGGTATTCCTGCACCGCGAACAGATCCACCTGCGTAACGAAGGCCTCATCATGCTCGGCCAGGACATCGGCGAAGAAGGCCGCGAAGCCATCCACTTCCAGTGCTCGGAGTGATGGCCGGCGGAAGTCGGCGCATATAGCCCGCTTGCCTCTCGGCTTGCGGGGACGGATCTTGTGCTTCGCTTTGCCGCTCCGTCTTCTATTTCCAGCACGCCATGTCCCGCTCCGTTTACGTCGTTGCCCTCCTGTGTGGGCTCCCGCTCCTCTGTCCGCTCCCCTCCGTCGCGCAACCCGTGCGCCCGGGCGCCGATCCGTCGGCCACGCTGCGGTTCATTATGCCCGACGGACGGGTGAGCCGGGTGCGCGCGTTCGAATCCTCGGCGGGGCGCCCGGGAGACGATCGCCGGCTCGTGCCGGCCAGCGCGACGCATTCCTCGATGGCGTCGGCGGACGCCGGCGATTCGCTGGCTCTGGTGGCGCTATATGAATCTACCGGCGGGCCGAACTGGACGGAGCGGACGGGATGGCTCGCCGCGCCCGTGGCCGAGTGGGCAGGGGTCAGCGTGTCTCCGGCCGGGCGCGTGACGGAGGTCGTGCTGTCCGCCAATACCCTGACGGGTTCGCTGCCCGCCGGCCTGGCCGGGTTGGATTCGCTCCGGGTGCTCGACCTCTCCGCGAACACGCTCTCCGGATCTATCCCCGTGGAAATCGGGGAGTTGCAGGCGCTGGTCGACCTGCGCCTCTGGCAGAATGCCCTGAGCGGCCCGCTGCCGGACGCCCTGGGGAGCCTGACGGCTCTGGAAGAATTATGGCTGTTCGGCAATGCCTTCAGCGGCTCGATCCCCGAGTCCCTGAGCCAGCTGGAGCGCCTACGCATATTGTATCTCGATCAAAATGAATTCGCCGGCGCCATCCCGGCATCGCTCGGGCAGCTCGAGCAGCTTACCGAACTGTTCCTCGACACCAATGCGTTGAGCGGGCCCATTCCCGAAACCCTGGGACAACTCACGGCACTCCAGTCGTTATTCCTGGGTAACAACCCGCTGGAAGGCCCCCTCCCCGCATCGTTTGAGCAGTTGGTGGATCTTACCGTTTTTTCGATTCCCAATGTAGCCCTTAACGGGACGTTTCCAGGTGCTGTTTATGCCATGCAGAGCCTGAATGCGCTGTATATGGGCAACACCGGAATCGAAGGGCCGCTCTCGCTTTCGTTGTACGACCTGCCGGGCCTCACCCGTCTCCATCTGGAGGAAAACGGGCTCACCGGCGAGATCCCGGCCGACATCGGCTTTTTTAACCTGAACATCCGGGAGCTCGTACTGCGTGGCAATGCCTTCACGGGGACCCTGCCGGCCTCACTGGGAAGCCTCGGGCTCCTGGAGTTACTCGACGTCAGCGACAATCAGCTCTCGGGCGACCTGCCGGCGGAACTGGGTTTTGCCCAGCGGCTGCGGTATCTATTCCTCGACGAAAACGCCTTTACGGGGCTCATCCCGGACAACCTGGCCGGCATGCGTCTGCTTACCCAGTTGGGTATGGCGGACAACCGCCTCAGCGGTCCGATTCCCGATTGGATGGGCGACTTCCCCCTCCTCAACTGGCTCAATCTGGGGCTGAACGTGTTTTCGGGATTCCTGCCAGATCGCCTCGGCCGGGCGGAGTCCCTCCAGGTGCTGAGTCTGTGGCAGAACCAGTTCGAGGGCCCTATCCCCGCTTCCATGGGTGACTTGCGCGACCTCCAGCTACTGGACCTGGGCTCCAACGCGTTCTCGGGCCCGATCCCCGAGTCGCTCGGCAATCTGCCGGCGCTACTTCAGGTATTTCTCGATACCAACGAACTGACCGGCCGCATCCCCGAAGGCCTGGCCCGACAGGCCAGCCTGGAGGTGCTCGCCCTGGATAACAACAGGCTGGACGGCGCGGTGCCGGCCGGCTTCAATAGCCTCTCGCAGCTCGTTCGCCTCACGATGGCTGGGAATGCCATTGAGGATCTCCCGGTGTTGACCGGCATGACCGGGCTAGCCGTGCTCGATGTGCGCTCCAACCGGCTCACTTTCGAGGACCTGGTACCCAACGCCCCCATCGCGGCCATGCTCTATGCGCCACAACAACAGGTGACGCCGGTGGTCGACGTCATGCCGGCCGGTACGCGCATCCGGGTGGATGTCGGCGGAGCCGGCAATACCTACCAGTGGTATCGGGCCGGGATTGCCATTCCAGACGCCACAACGCCCACGCTCCTGTTGAGCGGACTTCAAGGTGGGGCCGTCATTCAGTGCGCGGTCTTTAATGAGAGCCTGGAGGATCTGGTCATCACGAGCGTCCCCGTCACGGCGGATGTGGTACTGGTCCGTGCCGTTATCGTCCCGGATTCCGTGGTGGTTGCCCCGGGCGACTCGGTGATATTTACCGCCGCCGGGTTCGACCCGGTGGGGACGGAGCTGAGATTCACGCCGATCTGGAACGCCGGCGGCGGGCAGATCGACAGCACCGGACTGTTCATCGCAGGGTTGACGCCCGGTCGTTACGAGGTGGGGGTAGAAGATGCCGGCGGCACCGTGTCCGCCACGGCGCTCGTCGTCATCAACGACCCGAACGTCACCGGGGTCGACGATGAGTCGCGGCCGGAATCGTCGCGTCTGGCCGGCGCATACCCCAATCCGTTCGTGGATACGGCGACGATCGTGCTGGAACTGGCCCATCCGACTGAGGTGCACCTGTCTGTGTACGATCTCCTGGGCCGGCGCGTCCGTGCACCGTGGGCCCGGTCTCTACCCGCCGGACGCCACGAGGTGCCCTTCGAGGGTGTCGACCTGCCTGCCGGCCTATATCTCTATCGGGTGGAATTCGGTGCGGCTGTTGAAGCCGGCACGTTGCTGAAGGTGGGGAGATAGGCGGCCTGCTAATACGCCTTCGCGAACAGCACCCGCCCGGTCGACGGTTTCCCGGTGAGCATGTCTAGGCCTGGCTCCCGCTCCTGGTCGAGCGGGATGCAGCGGATGGTGGCTTTGGTCTGTTCCTTGATCCGCGCCTCCGTTTCGGCGGTGCCGTCCCAGTGGGCGAGCAGGAAGCCGCCCTTCGATTCGAGCACCTCCGTGAACTCCTCAAGGGAATCGACGCGCGTGGTGAGGTTGGCCCGGTAGGCCAGGGCGCGTTCGAACAGGTTCTTCTGGATGGCATCCAGCGTGTCGCGGACGACGCCGGCGAGGGCGTCCTGCGGTACCGACGTCTTTTCGAACGTGTCGCGACGCGCCATCTCGATCGTGCCATTCTCCACATCGCGCGCGCCGATGGCGAGGCGTATGGGGACGCCCTGGACTTCATATTCGCTGAACTTCCAGCCGGGGCGCTGGGCTTCGCTCGCGTCCAGCTTGACGCGGACGCCGGCGTCCTTGAGGGTGCGAGCCAGCCGCTCGGCCGCCTCCAGGATGGTTGCTTCCTGGCCCTTTTTGGGGATTGGGACGATGACCACCTGTGTCGGCGCGAGCTTCGGGGGTAGGACCAGCCCCTGGTCGTCCGAGTGCGTAAGGATGAGGCCGCCGATGAGGCGGGTCGAGACGCCCCAGGAGGACGCCCAGACGTATTCCAGTTCGTTATTCTGGTTCTGGAACTGGCAGTTAAAGGCGCGGGCGAAGTTCTGGCCGAGAAAGTGGCTCGTGCCGGCCTGGAGGGCCTTGCCGTCTTGCATGAGCGCCTCGATGCAGAACGTCTCCTCGGCGCCGGCGAAACGCTCGCTTACTGTCTTGATGCCCTTCACCACCGGCATCGCCATGTACTCCTCGGCCAGGTGGGCGTAGATGTCCAGGATAAGGAGGGTCTCGGTCATGGCCTCCTCCCGTGTGGCGTGCGCCGTGTGCCCCTCTTGCCAGAGAAACTCCATCGTCCGAAGGAACAGACGCGTGCGCATTTCCCAACGGACGACGTTCGCCCACTGGTTGATCAGGATCGGGAGATCGCGCCAGGACTGAATCCACTTGCTATACGTGTCCCAGATGATCGTCTCGCTGGTGGGGCGGACGATGAGGTTTTCTTCGAGCGCAGCGTCGGGGTCGACGATCAGGCTCTGCCCATCGTCCGACATCTTCAGGCGCGAATGCGTGACGACCGCGCATTCTTTCGCGAAGCCCTCGACGTGTTTTGCCTCGCGAGCGAGAAAAGACTGAGGGATAAAGAGCGGAAAGTATGCGTTTTCATGGCCCGTGTCCTTTAACATCCGGTCCAGCTCGTCGCGCAGACGCTCCCACACGGCGTAACCGTTCGGGCGGATGATCATCGAGCCACGAACGGGAGAATAGTCGGCGAGTTTGGCGCGCCGAACGACGTCGACATACCACTGGGCGTAGTCCTCGGTGCGTGGTGTGATAACGTCAGCCATTGTGTACACTCGTTGATGTGAATCCAGTACATCCGCCGGCGTAGAACCGGGCCCAGATACGTAAATTCGGGTTTTTTTGAATAGGCCTGGTATTTGTCGGAGAAAGAGGTAGGTTTCGTCCTCACCGATCCTCGATCCACAAATCGGGGGAGGCCAGTTCACCCGAAGACGCCCTAGAACGAGGCTCGGGGGTACGGTGTTTCGGCGAGGGCCGGCTCCCGCGCAGGCGCGCGAGGGTTGCATCGAAACTCCCGCACCCAAGGCTGGTTCTTACTCTGTACCTGGTTCAGGTGTGACGCCGGCGGATTCATCCGCGGTTTCATGCCGGCCGCTCAAAACGACCAAGGTGTTGTCATGAAAGCTGTTCCCACATCACTCCATCTGGCGCTGAAGCCTTACGCCGCGCTTTTCGTTCTCGGTGTATTGCTGATGGGCACTACAGGTTGTTATACGCAACTGGCCGCCACGGATTATGCCGATTACGAGCGCCGCCCGACGCGCGTAGATGTCGAGGAGTATGAAGACGGTACCGTCGTGGAGCGGCATTACTATGAGGACGACTACTATACTTACTACGAGCCCGACTATTATGGCCGCTACTTCAGTCGGTTCTATTATGAACCCTGGTACGGCGGCTACAACGATCCGTGGCGCAGCCCGCGGTATACCTTTGGTGCCGGATTCTATTATGACCCGTGGTACTCGTATGACCCATGGTACTCGGGCTATTACGATCCCTGGAATGGCTATGGGTATGGCTACGGCTATGGCCATTCGCGGTACGGCTGGGGCGGGCATTATGGCGGTTATTGGGGAGGATATTACCCGCCCTACTATGCCAACCACCGACCCTCTTCGAACGGGTATAATGACGGTCGCAACTACGAGCCGCGCGGTTCCACGAGCGGACGTGGTAGCCTGCTGACCAGTGGCCGGCGTTCGACGTCGGGCACCCTCCGGGGCGATCTGGGACGCGGAGCCCTCCGCGATGGCAACGACGATCTGGGCCGCCGCTCGGTGACGCGCAGTGGCTCCGGCGCCGGCACCTCCACCTCGCGGGGCACCACGCGTACAACGACGCGCACCGACGACGAGGGGACCACTCGTTCGACCACGCGCTCGGGCAGCACCGGGGCGTCCACCCGCACCACTACGCGCTCGGGCGACAGCGCGCCGACCGGTCGGACGACTACCCGCTCGGGCGACACGGACTCACGGACGACCACCCGCTCGGGCGACACCGATTCACGGACGACCACCCGCTCGGGCGACAGCGGATCGCGCACAACCACCCCTACAAACGACGAAAATCCGCCGTCCCGTGGGACGACTCGCTCTTCTGGTGGCCGCGATGTATCCAATGGCGCAAGCTCCCGCTCCGGTAGCGGCAACACGCCGACGCGCTCCAGCGGATCGACCCGCTCGGATGACGGCAGCTCTTCGGCGCCTCCCCCGCGGAGTACCACGCGCGGCACGACACGCACCGGCAACGATGAATACAGACGGCCGTCGTCTTCGTCGGGGTCGAGCGCGTCTCCGAGCACGCGTTCGAGTTCGCCTTCGTCGGGGTCGAGCGCGTCTCCGAGCACGCGTTCGAGCTCGCCTTCGTCGGGGTCGAGCGCGTCTCCGAGTCGCTCTTCGTCGGGCTCCAGCGCCTCGCCGAGTCGCTCATCCTCGGGCTCGTCGTCCTCCGCCGGCCGATCTTCGTCGGGTTCCAGCAGCAGCGGCAGCCGTGGTAGCTCCTCGAGCTCATCGCGGGGTCGCAACAACTGACCCACGACGCATCCGCGGTTACATACAAACGATCAACGAATGTTGAGCCGGGAAAGGCCCGTGCTGATGCGCGGGCCTTTCCTGTACCCGAACCTCACCCTCGATTTCAAGTAATAAACCTGGATATTCGTATGGTACACGCCATGGTATCAACTCCCATACAGCGCGGGCGGCGTCAGCGCCGCGTTTCGGTCCTCGCGTTATCCGTCTTCGTGATGGGTGTGCTGGCAGGCTTCACGCGGCCGGCGGCCGCGCAGACGGTGGAGGATGCCTTGCTCTTTACCCAGCGCGGCCCGGCTACCGGCGCTCGCTCGATCGGGCTCGCTGGCGCTGGCATCAGCGGCATCGGGGACGTTTCGGCTTTCTACACAAACCCCGCCGGCCTGGGCTGGCTCCGCCAATCCCAATTCACGGGCGGACTGAACTTCCTCTCCGCAAAAGACGAATCGATCGTGGATCGGGATGGGTTCGATTCGGCCTTTGAAGACGACCTCACCAAGCAGCGCCTCGGAAACATCGCGGCCCTCTATCGGATGCCGACCCGCCAGGGCTCCTTTGTCATCGGCGCCTCGTTCCACCAGACCCAGTCGTACGACCGATCGCTCGGGTTCACCGGCCTGAACGCGGACGGATCGATCACGGATGTCCTCCTGCCGTTTTCGGATGAGTTCGAGGTGGAGGAGAATACGGATGGTTCGTTCTCACCGCGGTTCTTCGCCGATCTCCCCGAGATCGCGTATCTCGGAGGGGCCATCGAATTCCTCGGTGAGAATGTGGGTACCGCGAACGACCTCTTCTACCAGGCTGTCAACCCGGGTTCGACGATCGAACAAACCGGCGATGTCCTGCAGGAGGGCCGGCTTAGCGAACTCAGCTTCGGCGGCGCCATGGAGGCGGCAAAGGGCGTCATGGTCGGCGTCGGGCTGAACTTCTCCTTCGGTACGTACGAGTTCGATAGCGTGTTCGAGGAGTTCGACATCAACGGCGAAAACACGGAAGATCTGTACATCGTCTTCGATGGCGACCGCGAACTGCGCGGCTTCGATAGGGTAGCGTATGGCGAACGGTTTCAGTCGGAGCTGCTCGGCGCCAACCTGCGCATGGGCGTTTCGGCCGACGCCGGCGCCGGCCTGCGGGTGGGCCTCACCCTGGAGACGCCGACCTTTTATCGAGTGGATGAGGACTTCGACACAATCATCACTACCGACTTCGATAACGGCGCGACCCTTTCGTACGGCGGCCAGTCGGACGATATCGGTCGCGGCACCTTCGAATATGACATCACCACGCCCTGGCGGTTTGGCGCCGGCCTGGGTTACTCGAACTCCGGCTTCAACATCATGGGCGACGTAGAATTCATCGACTGGTCGCAACTCGACATGGCCGCGGCGACCGATCAGGACTTCTTCGACGACCTGAACCGATCCATCCGCGACAACTTCCAGCCCGTGATCAACACCCGTGTGGGTCTGGAATACCAGTTCGAGGATTTCCGTGTCCGCGGCGGCGTCGCCTTTTATCCGGACCCCATCGACGCCGGCATCCGCAGCGACGAGGCCACCTCGGTCGATCGCGCGAGGACGTACATTTCGGCCGGCTTTGGCTATCGGTTCTCCAACAAGCTGGAGGTCGATTTTGGGTGGATGCAGGAGCGTCAGGACGACCTCTACCTGCCTGACTTCGTCGACTACTCCGTCCAGGAGACGGTCCGTCGCGACCAGTTCCTCGTCGGGCTGAACATCCTACTCTAGGCAGGCCTTCGTCGGAGTTTTTGACGGGTTGATCGCCTTTGCTTTTTGTTCAAGCGAAGAGGCGATCAACCCGTCACCATTTTTACTTACCGGTACTTTCCAGCGCCTGTTGTTCGAGCGCCTGCTGGCGTCGACGTTCGCGCATGAGATTATGGAAGTTCTGCGAGGCGCGGCGATGTTCGCCTAGGGTGCGGGTGAAGGCGTGGCTTCCGTCGCCGAGGGCTACGAAGAACATGTAATCGTGGCTTTCCGGAGCGATCACTGCTTCGATGGAGGAGCGTGACGGGTTATTGATCGGGCCCGGGGGTAGGCCTCGAAACGTGTAGGTATTGTAGGGATGATGGAGCTGATAGTCCCTGAAAAAGAGCCGCCGCCGCTGGCCTTCGATCTGGAGCAGGGCGTACTGGATAGTGGGGTCCGCATCGAGCCGCCATCCCTGCCGGAGCCGATTCAGGTAAACACCGGCGACCCGAGGCTTTTCCGGCACGTGATTCGTCTCCCATTCAACGATCGAGGCTACCGTGAGCACATCGTCGACCGATAACTTCTGACGAGCCGCCGCCGCACGCATCTCCTCGGAGACGAATTGGTCGAACTCCCCCTTGATTTTTTTGACCACCGAACGGGCGTCGGAAAGCCAGTAGACAAAGTAGGTTTCCGGCAGCATATAGCTGAACAGTCGCGTGGTGTCCGTATTCAGTTCGGCGGCGAGGGCCGGATCGCGGAGGGCCTGGAGGAAGTCCTCGGGTGGGAAGTAGAGCCGGCTGGCGACCGCTTCGGCGACGACCTGTGGGCGCGAACCGGGGGGGACGGTGATGCGTACGGGCGCCTGGAGGCCGCGCCGGAGGACATCCAGCAGGTCGCGGTTCGAGCGGCCGGCTTCGAAGAGGTAGTGTCCCTCCTTGATCTGTTCCCCCCAGCCCGTGGCGGTAGCCATGAGATTAAACGTCCAGGGCCGTTCCAGTACGCCGGCCGCCACGAGCGAATCCTGCGCGGCGGCGAACGACGCGCCTGGAGGGATCTTGACGCTGCGTTCGCCATCAAACGCCGGCGTATTCGAGCCGAAAACGACCCAGTAGCCGCACACAGCGCCTGCGACGAACAGGATCGTCAACGACAGCAGGGCAATCATCAGCTTCTTCCTCATCACTCGTCAACGTTGGGTTTTTCCTGGTAATGTTGGCGTTCCTGGGCTCGGGATTCGTCTATGATACGCTCGAACAGGCGCCGCGCGGCCTCGTTCGACAGGGGACCGGCGTTGTGTTGAAGCACATTCTGGATGACACGTTCCTCGCGCCGGGGGTCGTAGACGCCGGCACCGTGGACTTTTTTAATCTGCCCG
Organism: Rhodothermales bacterium; assembly: GCA_034439735.1. Taxonomy (NCBI): domain Bacteria; kingdom Pseudomonadati; phylum Rhodothermota; class Rhodothermia; order Rhodothermales; species Rhodothermales bacterium. Next base: position 14,698 of record JAWXAX010000081.1, read on the forward strand.
ATCGCATTGGCACAGACGACCCGCTCATTCAGCAGACACATGATGGCGCGGTCCAGCGCGTCGATGCAGTCCCGCCACGGCCCGATGTCGTCCATCGTCGGGGATGGCGGCGTCGCGGGGCGTCCGCCGGCGAGGGGAGCCAGCAGCTCTTGCACCGTTTCGGTAACCATGAGTTTCTGAGGGATCAAAGGATGCGCTCAGACCGATAGATCGGGCGCAGCGGTGAGGGTGAGCGGGCTGTGGAGGCCGGCGATATGCTTGTAGTAGCCCGTAATCGCGATCATGGCCGCGTTGTCCATGCAATACGCCAGTGGAGGAATGTACAGCGAAAAACCGTGAACCGCCGCGGCTTCGTGCGCCGCTGCACGCAACGCGCTGTTGGCCGACACGCCGCCCACAAGCGCCACGTGGCGTATTCCTGTTTCGGCAACCGCGTCGCAGACGGCGGCGATGAGTACGTCGACAATGGCGCGCTGAAACGACGCGCACAGGTCGGCCAGGTGCGAGGCCAGGAAGACGGCGCGCTCCTGCGGCGAAAACGCGTTCAGAAAATACAGGACCGAGGTTTTGAGTCCGCTAAACGAGAATTCGTACCGCCCGAGCCGAGGCCTGGGAAAGGCATGGAACGCGGGGTCCCCATCGCGCGCGATGCGATCGATTTCAGGGCCGCCCGGATAACCAAGGCCAAGCAGTTTGGCCACCTTGTCGAAGGCTTCGCCGGCCGCGTCGTCGCGTGTCTTTCCGAGCATCCGGTGTGAAAACCCTTCCTCGACAACCATCAGTTGCGTATGACCACCGGAGACGATCAGACAGAGGTAAGGAAACGGGGGGGCCGGGGGGGTAATCCGGGCCGAATAGATATGACCCTCCAGGTGATTGACACCGATCAGCGGGATGCCCAGGCCGAGCGCCAGCGTCTTGGCGAAACTGAGCCCCACCAGTAGGGAGCCGGCCAGCCCCGGCCCATAGGTCACGGCGACAGCGCCCAGGTTTGCCGGCCGCACCCCCGCCTCGTCCATCGCTGCCTGCACGATCGGTACGATCAGCTGCTGGTGAGCGCGCGACGCGAGCTCGGGCACGACTCCGCCAAATTGAGCGTGGACCCACTGGGAGGACACCACGCTGCTCAGGAGCGTCGGCCCGTCGACAATGGCCGCGGCGGTATCATCACACGAGGTTTCGATGCCGATAAGGATCGGAGAGGTCGCCATACGAAAAGGGATTACGCGTTCGTTCCTGGTGAACGGTATCGAGGAAAAGGCGCTTACGACGGTCCCGGAGGCCGCTGCTTAATCTCGGTATCGAAACTACCGATTGTGGGGAGACGGGCGCAAGTTGCCAGAAAATTCGCGTACGCCATCTGAGAGAACAAAAGCGGCCCTGTGCGGTAGTTGAAATCGATGGGAACGTAGCGTATACTACAGCCCGTCACCAACCCAACGTAAAGCGGAAAGCTTGCTATGCGTAACCTGCTCACTCTTGCCTGCCTCATTGTATTGTTGGGCGTTGTCGCCCCGGCGCAAGCTCAGTTGCGAGAGACGGCGCTCGATCAGCGCGCCTCGACGCGGCTGTACGACACGCATAAGTCGGGATTTACGCTGAACCAACTGTTCGACAAGTCCCATTTTCGGATGAGCCAGTCGGCCGAATTTTCTGCCGGATCGTACGGCGGCCAGACGATGTCGATGGGCATGTTTACCAATAGCATGATGTGGCAGTTCAGTTCGAAGCTGGCCGCCCGGGTGGACATGAGCGTGGCCTATTCGCCCAACGCCGGCACGCTCAACAGCAGCCAATTTGGAGGAGGCCAGTCCGGCGATGCCCGGGTGTTCCTCCGCAATGCCGAGGTGGCCTATCGCCCCTCCGAGAATGTTCAATTACACCTTTCGATCCGCCAGAACCCGTATGGATCGTACGGGAGCCCGTACGGCCACTACAACCCTTACGGGTACGGTTCGAGAAGCCAGATGGGCTTCTACCGTGGGTCGGACGATCTTTTCTGGAACGACAACGGACGTTAAGCGCGGTCTTTTTACGATCTGCGCTCATGCTGAATCGATTGTTCGAAGAAGCGCGGCATATCCGGCGACGGATATGCCGCGTTTTGTTCGTCTAAGGTCAGTCCGAGCTTCGCTCCACAGGGTATGTTTCGATGGCTGAACCCGGTATCACACCAACCACCCCGGATCCAAACGGGCCTCCTCAGAGCGCCCTCAACGTCTCGCTCATCGTGTTGGGGGGGGCCGTGCTGATCCTGTTGTTCTCGCTACTTACGAGGCTCCTGTTCCCGGCTTCAGATCCGGCGCGGGAAGACAATCCAGGCCACTTTGTCGGGCAGGTACTCCAGGTAGAGGTACGAAACGGGTGTGGGGTGTCGGGCCTGGCATCGACGATGACAACCTATTTGCGCCGGCGCGGGTTTGATGTGGTTGAAGTGGGCGACTCTCCCGATTTCGACCAGGAGTTCACGATGGTGTACGACCGCGTTGGAGACCTCGAAGCCGCCCGGAAACTCGCCCAGGCCATTGGCATCCCCGAGGAACGGGTCGTCCAGGATATCAACCCGGAAGAATTTCTAGACGCCAGTGTCGTCATTGGCAACGATTACGCGACCCTGAAGCCTTTTCAAGAGTAACGCCCCTATGCCCGCTAAAAAGATCGAACTACTTCCCAAACGCACGCCTGAAAAGAAGCGAACCACGCACGCGCCAGTACGCCAACTCGCCGAGCTGGCCGTAGAGGGTATCCTGTCGAAGAAAGGGGAGCACATCGTCTTGATGGATATGCGGGCGGTGAGCGGTATTGCCGATCTGTTCGTGGTATGCACCGGCACCTCCGATATGCAGATCAAAGCGATCATGGATGCGATCGAGGATGCGATTCGAGAAGGCACGGGCGAGCGCCCCTGGCATGTGGAGGGCTCCAATGGCCTCCAATGGGTATTACTCGACTACGTCGATATGGTGCTACACGTTTTTAACCCTGAAAAACGTGCGTTCTACGATCTGGAGCGCCTGTGGGGCGATGCGCCAATGGAACGGGTGCCGGATGACGCCGACCACCCCGCGATCGCGCTGTTGAAGACATTTGATCCGGCGTAAGGAGGATTGACGTTGGCCGGCGAGATGGCTGGATGGTATGGGTTTTGTAAATGGAGTGGGCTCACCCCTCCCTCCTCGCCTGTTCCCTCCACGCGAGGCGATCCCATCGCTTCTGGCCCCCCATCTTCCGCTGCTACGCCATGAAACGACGTTTTATAGCCCTTCTTCCTCTCGCTGCGTTTGTCCTCTATCCGCTCGTCGCACATACGGACAAAGACGGCGCTGAGGCCCGACGAACCGGGGCGCCCGGTAACGACACCTGCGCCACAAGTGGTTGTCACGATGATGGTACACCCAATTCCGGACCGGGGTCGGTCACTGTTTCGGCCTCTACTTCAGGCCCATTTGCGCCGGGAGATACCGTCGAGTTCACCGTTACCGTCGCCGAAACGGGCTTGAGTGTTTTTGGCTTCCAGGCGACCGTTAAGAAAGCCAGCAACTCGGGTAACACCGGCCGGCTCCTCCTCGCGCCGAATACCGAATACTCGGACGCCATCGGGGATTACATAACGCACAGCAAGGTGCTCGAAAGTAACAATACGGGCTCCTGGACCTTGCGCTGGGTGGCGCCGGACACGAATCCGGGGGATGTGATCATCTACGCGGCCGGCGTGGCCTCAAATGCAAGTGGGAGTCGATTTGGTGATAAAGTCTATACTTCAAGCACAACGCTCCCAGTCCAGGTCGGCACAGAAGAGTCGGACACGATTCCGGGCTTCAACCTGATTTCTGCCTACCCCAATCCTGCCGTTTCGAACACAACCATTACGTACTCGGTTGATCGGTCCGAGACTATGGCGTTATCGGTCTACGACGCCCGCGGCCGTCGCGTGCTCCAAGAAACACTCGGCGCTCCTACGGCCGGGGCCCACCAGCACGTACTAGGCGTCGATGGACTGTCGAGCGGAGTGTATTTCTATGAGATCAGCACGCCGACACGCAAGGAGAGTAAGCCGCTCCTCATTATTCATTGACAGCGCCTACACAGCCAGGTCACTCAGCAACTGGTCGCTCAGCAACTGGTCGCTCACAAACTGGGATCCGGTTGCTTGCTGGAGAGGTTGACGGCGTATCGCGTCTGCGATGGGCCGAGCCCTGGTTGACCTTTCCGGAGAATAGTTATGGATATCCCTGCTGAGGCCCGAGTCTATGCTGGTACAGGCGCGATCCTGGCTGGAGTGGCCGTGATGGCCGGCGCCTTCGGCGCTCATGGCTTGCGCGATCTCGTGACGCCGGAACGGCTCGCGACGTTTGAGACGGCGGCCCGGTACCTCATGTACCACGGCCTGGCGCTTGTCGTGGTCGGATGGATGATGACCACCATGCCGCGTACCGGACTTACCTGGACCGCGCGCCTTTTCCTGGCCGGCTCGGCCCTGTTCTCGGGCAGTCTGTTCGCACTCGTCCTCTTCGATTGGCCCGCGTTGGGCATCGTCACCCCGCTTGGTGGGGTTGCGTTTATCGCCGGCTGGCTCGTACTGGCGAGAACGCTTCTGCGACGCTGAAGCCGGATCAGACGACCTCGTCTTCCTCGAAAAGCAGTGTTACGCTGGGAAGCAGGCCGCGCTCTTCGGCGAGCTTGAGCAGAGCGGCGGCGACATCATCGCCCGAGTCGAAGGTGGCGAATTCCTTGCTGTCCACGGCCAAGGCGTAGCCGATTTCGTCATCCCCCGCAGGGTCATAATCCTCCCATTTGATGGCTTCCTCGATCGCAAATGAACCATCTTCGGGAACGTAGGAGGCGATAAAGCTCTCACGGTTGGTGGCCGGATCGATCAGGCTCAGGTTGCCCAGCGCACCATACTCTTCGTCGTAGAAGAGCGATTCCGTGATCAAACGCAGTGCGAATTGCTTCAGATTGAAGGACATGGTGTGTACCTGCAGAAAGGTAACTGCTGGGAAGGGGAGCCGGTTACAAAGGCGATTAGCAGCTGTTCGCCCCGCGAACCGTTGCGTAAATTGTGGAGGCGAGTGACCCCTTACGGCTCCCGAAGGTTCCCACCTCCGGTGATGCAATTAGCGTGAAAGGAGGTCTGGGGCGAGCTCGGGGTCAAGGGATTGACCCAGAAACGACGCCAGGATGTCGTAGGCGCCGGCGCCGTCAGACACGTCGATGGTGGCGTTGAACCGCTCCGCGAAATGGGCCTCCAGGCGCTCGGCCACGCGCCCTTCGTCGACCGCGTGGCCGGCTTCGCGGGCCAACGACGTTACATCCCGATTGACGATGCCACACGGGATGATCCGAGAGAAGAAGGAGAGGTCAGTATTGATGTTAAGGGCCAGCCCGTGCATCGTCACCCATCGGCTACACCGGATGCCCATTGCGCAGATCTTACGCTCCCCGCCCCATTCATCCGCCGGCACCCAGACCCCCGTCCGCCCTGCCACCCGCTCGGCCGGCACCCCAAAATCGGCGCAGGAGCGTATCACGGCTTCCTCTAGTTCTCGCAAATACCGATGGATATCGGGGGTGAACCGGTCCAGGTCTAGGATCGGATATACAACAAGCTGGCCCGGCCCGTGGTACGTGATGTCGCCGCCTCGGTCGATGTGGTGGAAAGTTGCCCCCTGTGCCGCCAACTCCGCTTCCGTGGCCAGCAGGTGTTCAGGATTGCCGCTTTTGCCGAGGGTATACACGGGCGGATGCTCTACCTCCAGGATCACGTGCGGGATCGAACGGGGCGGCTCGGCCCGCTTGGCCTCAACGAGCCGCGTCTGGATCTGACGCTGCAACGCCCACGCCGGCGCATAGGGCACCCTGCCGAGCCGGCATATGAGGATGTGCTGGGGCACGTTGGTTGGCAAGTTGCAGGTTGGCAGGTTGCAGGTTGGCAGGTTGTGGGTTGGCAGGTTGTGGGTTACAAAGCAACTTGCCAACCTGTAACCTGCAACCATCAATTCTGAATACTCACCCGGATATTAAACGTCCCCTGGGTGGTCGTGGAGGATGGAATCCGGCTGTCGACGCTGTCGAATTTCTCGAAACGTAGGCGGAAGTCGCCGGACACGCGGGTGCTGAACTGGTAGGAGATCGTCGGTGCGATAGTGATTCGGGTCGATCCCGTGATCGGCACCTTGAAATCGCCTTCGAGGGCCTGGCCGAGATCGAACGCCTCGCCATTGTCGTACGATTCGATGGCGCTCACCAGCGCCTCACGTAGTGCGAGCCGCTGATCGTCGATGACGGCGCGGGCAAGCGTGAGACTGATGCTCATGCGGTTGTCGAGCTTCTTCTTGAAGAACGGGAGTTTGAGGCCGCGCTTCTGGTAGCTGGCCGTGAGGGTGATCTCGTTTGTTTTGCTTTCGTTGACGAGGAAGCTGGTTGTGCTGAGCGAGTAGGTGTTGCTGGCGTTCCAGGCAATGTTGGCCTGCATCTGGTTCTTGAACGCAAGGTCGAGCCCGACGAGCGGCTGGTACCGCTCGTTGATGCGGACGGCGCCGGCTTCCACGTTTGGGATCGGGAAGCGGATCTGCCGGCCGGCGAGTGCAAACGAGGCGGAGTCGCCCTCCGCCGCGAAGACGTTCGAGCGGTAGTCGGTCCCGTAATCCGCGCTATAGCCGTGGCGCAGGGTGGCGCTCTGGGCGAAGAACTGAAAAAGCGGCCAGTTGGAGAGGCCCGTGTAGTTGATGCGCCAGCCGGGCATCGGGAACGGGAGCAGGTTGAGACGGTCGACCGTTCCACCGCCGCGCAGATACGCGCCGAGGAAGTCGGATACCATGGTTTCGTTCGTCAGCAGCACGCGCCCGTCGCCGTTTTCATCGCCTACGATGCCGGGCTCCGTCGCGCGGTCCGCATCGGCGATGAAGGTGTTCAGCTGGCTGGAGAAAAAGTCGAGGTAGTTGGCGCCGAACGACCAGACGGACGACTTGTTGGTCCCGCGCTCGGTGACGGTTTCTTCGATCTGATCGATGCTGAGCGGGCGGAAGGTGAAGTTCTCATTTGTCCCCCAGTCGACACTCCAGGTGAGGTTGATCGTCATGGCCGTGCTCGGGTTGAGCGTGGTCTGTCCCTGGAGCCGGTTGTTCGTCGACAGGACATCCGTCACCTGCAGGTTACTCTCCACGATGCGGCTGTCGAGCGGGATCCGTTGGTCGAGGCCAAAGCGGTAGCGCATGGATGGCCCTCGGCCGCGTAGCAGGGCGTCGAAGAGGCTATAGTTTACGCCGACGTCCGTGATCTCGCCGCTCGAGTTGCGCAACGGCACGCCGACGTTGCTCGAGCTGGCACTGTTCGCCGAGGTGAAGGTGATGCTCAGATCTCGGATCCCGGTGACGGCCAAGACGCTCTTCCGCAGGAGCGGCAGCGGGCTCGGCAGCCGCAGCTTGAATCGTTTCCCGGCGGTTGTCGTGTCGACGGCCACACTGTCGACGGCCACACTGTCGACGGCCACACTGTCGACGGCCACACTGTCGGCGGCCATGCCGGCCATAACTTCGTCGGTCGTGTCGGCAGGCGCGGGTTGGCCAGGACGCGCCAGCGGGATGTCCTCGTCCTCCGGTGGTTCGATCGTCTCCGGGTCTGGCTCCGGCAGTGGAACGTCGGTCGCACTGGTGTCCGCCGGAACCACTACGCTAGTGTCGACCGGGGCCGCCATGCTCGTGTCGGCGGGCACGGCATCCGGATCGATGCCCTGCTCTTCCAGCGCGTTGCGGCGTGCTTTTTCTTCGTCCTCGAGGCGTTTTTCTTCTTCGCGCTGGAGCCTCAGCTCCTCCCGACGTGTGGCGCGGTCTTCCTTCCGTTTCGCCCGTGCAGCGTCCCGATCGCGTCGTTTCTGCTGGGCATCCGTCTCAGCCTGGCGCTGTTGATCCTCGAGCGTGGTATAGCCAGGAATGAGGCGCCATAACTCGACGGGCCGCAGGGTGAGGCCGCTCCGAATGCTCACCTGGCTACGAACGCTTGCTCCCGTATTACGGCCGGCGGCGGCATTTTGCCAGCCATAGGTCACCTGGTAAGTGAGCGGCTGGATGTTGATCCAGCTGAGCGCTTTCGTTTTCGAAAAATTGGGCTGAAAGGTGGCGTTGAATCGCTGGTTGTGCTGTTCTGGGCGCAACCCGTCGTCCTTCTGAAGCAGGCCGGCGAACGCGCTCCGAGCGGATACGATATCCAACTCAGGCACTTCAAACGCCGTCACTCCCACATCGGCCGCCTCGATTCCGAGTGCCGGGTTCGACACGGCATCGGCGATACGGAGATTGTTGTACACGGTATCGCGGTCGAGATCGATTACGCTGAATAACGTGTCCACGCCGAGTACGTTCAGGCTCTGGTTGGTGTCCGTGTCGAAGCTGAGGTTCAGGAAGCTGAACGGGTTGTACTGGAGGCTGAAGTTCTGACGGTAAGAGAACTGGTGCTGCTCGCGGACGGGATCGCGGGCGATCTCTTCGAGCGCGGACAGACCGAAGTCGGAACGGTCCTGCGTCTCCGAGAAGTTTCGCGTGGCCGTGGCCGAGGTATTCAGCGAGTTCGGCAGGTAGTTGAATCGAAGATCGCCGAGCAGCCCCACCACCGGAATCGGGTCCAGGAACCAGAACGGGCGCACGGTTTTGGGCTGGCGGACGGTGAGCCTATAAGCCAGGTTGCTCGTCCATCGCCACGAGTCGCGGAGCGACTGCGAGGGACTCCGCGCGTCGGTATCCGAATAGGAGTAGTTAAAGGAGATGCCGTCCACGAGGACGCGCATCACCGGGTTCTGCGAGTTCTGCTTCTGGATGCGCGCGGACAGCGATCGGGTGTACGAAAATTGCTGGGCGGCTTCGCGCGTTTCGCGGATACGGAGCGTGCGTTCCTCGGGTGTGAGGTCGTCGCGTCCTTCGATCTGCCCGATAATTTCCGTGAGCCGGACGTCGCCGCGGCTCGGGGCGAAGCGGGGGGTGGAGGTGTTGGACTGAACCTGGGCGGAGATCGGGATCGTGAGGCCGAAGCGCTCGGGCATGAGCTTGTCGAGGTTGAAGTCGCCGGCGACGCTCCAGTTGTCCACATCGTCCTGCTCGCGCTCCCCGAGCGTGCTTTCGAGTGAACCAAAGCCATCGGTTTGCCGGCGGAAGTTGGCTTTGAACCGCCCGACATCGGCCAGCTTCATGTCCAGATTGGCAAGGGCCGCCCAGCCGTTGGTTTCGTCGTACCCGGTGGCGCGGAGTTCGTTGACCCAGACGGTTACGTCATCCAGCACGTCGCCAACCTCGCCGACAGGCGCCTCGGGGTTGCGCACCCCGATCACCACCGTATTGACCTTCCCCAGCGAAGGTGTGCCGCGGATGCCGAGGCGGGTGCCGGGTGGTGCGAAGTTCTCGAGCCCCGGGATGAGCTGAATGCCATCCTGGACGTTCCAGAACACGCTGTCGGTGGGGAAAGGCACGCCTTCCGTACTCAGATAATCGTCGCGCGCGACCTTGAGCTGGTTGAGGGCTCCGAGGACGATGTTCACCCCGTTGAGGTCCAGAAATTCGTCGCCGAAGAGCTGGTTGGATTGCCAGAGGTCGTCCGCATTGCCCGAAGTGAGCTCGCTCGGGGTGAGCGGCTGCTCGTATTCGTAGTAGTCGTTGGTCTCGTTGGCGCCGAGGCGCACGAAGAGGCGCACCTTGTCGCGGGCTTCATCTTTAGGAAGCGTCGTCAGATCGATGCCGCCGGCCAATTCGCCGTGCATGTGCGTGAACATGCGCAGATTGGAGTATTTGAGCAGGTCGAGCGGCGTCGGATAGGTTTTGAAGATCGCCCGCTGGGCGCCGGGCAGCAGGTTTTCCGCGCGCAGGACGAGGGCCTGTTCCCGGGAGAGCTGCGTGTTGCCTGTCGCGAGACGGTTCTGGCTGATGACGGTGCCGTTCGGTGTCTTGTAGGTGTCGGCGTCTTCTTCGTTGTTGATGCTGGAGATGGTCAGGCGGGTGTTGTCGGACGGCGGCGTGACGCCCTCGAGCTCCGGCTGTTCGTCCACGTTCTCCGATTTCCGCCACTGGCTACCGACGAGGTCGATCGTGGCGAGCCGTATGGTGACCGGCGCCGCGTGGCCGGTCGTCCAGAGGCGGATGGACTCGATGAGGGTGAAATCCTGGATGTTGCCCACCTTACGCGTCGGCGCCTGGACGGGGATGCGGATCTGGTACCAACCCGTGGAGTTGCCGCCGGCGTCGGTGACGGCGCCAACGACGAAGTCGTTCAGCTCGGTAGGTTGCCCCAGGCGGTCGAGCTCGGCGCGGCTGAGGGGGACTTCGTACTGGAAATAGTCGTTCGAGACGTCGACGGTCGAGTTGAGGTTCAGGTCCTCGGAGTCGGGCACGCGGGCGTTGCCGCGTTTGGAGTCGGTGTTGTTGGCCAGTTTATTCTGGGCCTCGAAAGCATTTAACTCGCCGGCGGGGAAGTAGCGGGAGAAGCGCTGCTGAATGGAGGGTGTTTCGGGGAAAAACGCCGGGTTGCCGAAGAATAGACCGTTGTCGAAATAGTGATAGTCGTCGCCGGCGGGATCCGCGTCGATCCGGGCGAGCATCGCCTGGTACTCGGGATCTGGATTGCTGCGATCAAGCGAGGCGAGGTAGTTGGCGAAGACGACCTGTTCGGTGGCGAGGGGGTCGTAAGACGCGGGGTCGTAGGAGGCGAGGCCGTCCAGGCCGAGGTCCTCGGTGCGGTTATTCTGGACGTTGATGATGTTATCCGGCGTGACGGACGGGAGCCGGCCCCACTGGTCGGGCGAGGACCCGAGGGTGGCCGTGGAGAGGCCGTCTTCGTTGTTCAGCGCGCCGTTGGGAAGCACATCTTCAGAAATCGAACCGAGATCGACGAATAGCTTGGCGTCTACGCCGGTGTCGTTCTGGCCTTCGGGGAAGACGCGGACGATAAACTCGACGAACTCGATGTTCTTCAGGTTGAAGTCGTTGAACCCTTCGGGCAAGCGCTGGGTCATGCCGCCCCAGGCATCCTGGGGTTGCTGGAAGAAGGTGTTGAGATCGCGATTGAAGTTGTACGGGCCTCGCTCGCGGGGGTCGAAATAGAGGTCCAGGGTGGACTGGGTGCGGTCGACTTCGCCTCGGGTGTCGCGTTCGGGGAAGACGTCGTTGATCTGCACGATACCGACAGCCGGGTCGGTGTCGGGGTTGCTCGAAATGCTGCCGAGCTGGTTGCGTGTGTTGATGTTGAGCTGGTACCAGGCGAGCGTGCCGCGCCAGTTGGTTCGAAGGGAGTCCTGCTGGGTACGTGGCAGCCCCGGGATGGGCTCGGCGGCGGGTCGGATGGAGTCGGGCGGGGCGCTGAGGCGCCAGGGGCCGGCCTGTTTGAGGGAGAACGTCGTCTCGAAACCCTCGAAGTCGTCGATGTACGAGATACCGGAGAGTTCGTCGCCCTGGAAGTCGCGACCCTCTTCCCGAAGCTGGCTCCGGCTCCGGCGGAAGGCGCTGGTCTGCGCGCTGCCGGGGCGGAGCTGGGCGAACTCGCCCGTGACGTTGAGCTGGCTCGCTTCGCGGGTCTGAATGAACGGCAACCAGTCAAGCGCGCGCGTCATCCAGCGCGGTTCGAGATTCAGGTTGCCGTCGAGGCCCCAGATCGTGTTCGAAATAGGCTCCTCGCCAAGGCGGAATTTATCCACGGGCGACTTCTGACTGAGCCGCATGATCGTCGTGCCAACGTTGAGCTTATCTTCGAATTCGTAAAAGGCGCGTGCGCCGAGAAGGGTTTTCTTCTGGATGTTGAAGAAGGAGTTCTGCTCGTATTCGATCTCGATATTGCGGCCGGCGGTGAGGAAGGCCGGGTTGGTGATGCTGACCGTGCCGCCCTGGTAGTCGACCACGTAGTCGGTCCCTTCGGCGAGCGGCGTCCCGCCGGCGGTGACGCGGACGGAGCCCTCGATGAGGCCGGAGAACGCCCGCAGGTCATAGAAGTCCTGTACCGCACCTTTGTACGAACCACTGACGGCGTAGACGTCGAGCTGGGTGTCGCGCCGCGCGTTTTCCTTTTTCTGGCTATATAGGCTGGAGAATACGAACTTATTTTTGGCTTCTGTGCGGGCGGTCTCATCGCTGATCGTCTGGTCGATCACCTCATCGACGCGCTGGCCGAAGGGTTCGAGGTAGGGGAAGATGAGGAGGCCGGCGCCGGGGTCGATCGTGTAGTTGACGAGGTAGTCGAACCGGTCGTCCGGCTGCGACGACTCGTCGGTATTCAGCCGGTCCAGGCCGAGGATCTGAAGGAGCGTGCGGGTGCCGCCGACGCTGGGGAGCGTTTTGGAGGAGGGCTGGCCCGGGGCGTCGTAGAAGACCTGGAGTTCGAACTCGTTTGGGTTGATGCCGCGGCCCTGGAGGCGGTAGATGTTGCGCATCTCCAGGTACCAGGCGGAGGGATCGAAGCCTTCGGTCGGGTTGGGCTGGCGCAGGTTGGTCCCGCGCAAGAGTTTGAGCACGAGGCGCTCGTCGCTGTCGGGCTTATCGACGGCGAATTCGCCGACCTGGAAGACGCGGCCGTTGGCCTGGTAGCGAAAGGCGATGGCGAGGGCCTCGCTTTCCTGAAGGCGCGAGGTGAGGGTGACGTAGCCGAGGGCGTCGTCGAAGGTATAATCCCGTCCGGGTTCGAGCTTTTTGAAGAAGTCGCCGGTCTGGTAGTCGGACGCTTCGAGGCCGAGTTGTTCGATGAGTTCAGGGGTAAGCGTCGTCTCTTCGTAGGCGTCGATCTCGGTATTGGGGAGGACGGTTCGGGTGTAGGCGCCGGCTTCCTCACGCGTGGCCGGCTCCTCGCCGAGGTCGACGACGGAGATGACCTTACGCAACTCCAGGTTTTCCGGGCTGGCCGGCTGGAGTTTCCAGAGCTCGATGTCGGTGATGCGTTCGAAGCCGTCGGCGACGGTGATGAGGGGCGGTTCGGCGAGCGCCGGCTCCCAGCGGTTGCGGAAGTAATACGAGAGGAAAAAGTGGGTTCTTTCGTCGTAATCCGTCGGGCGGAGATCAAACGTCACGCTCTCCGAGCCGCCGTCGATGCTGAGGCTGCTCGACTGGCCCTCTTGCTGGCTGACGACGGTCTGGAACTGGATGCCGCCGAGCTGAAACTCGCTCTTGATGCCAAAGAGGCTCTGGCCGCCACGGATGAGGGAGGAAGGCGTCTGGAGGAATACGTTGCCGGCCTCGATGTTTTTGATGATGTCGTCGTCGTAGCCCTGGTACTGGAGTTTGAGCTGGTTCTGGTAGTCGAAGTCGCGCTCGGTATCCCAGTTGACGTCGATCCGCATTTTGTCGCCGATGGAACCGACGATGCCGAGGCGGAGGTCCTGCCGGAATTCGGGGTCGACCTGGGTTTCGCGGCCGGTGATGGCCGTCTGCTGGTCGCTCTTGCGGATATTGAAGCCGGCGTTGATGTTGGCCTGGCCGTTGACGCGGAGGTCGATGTCGGTGGTGCCGAAGATGGTCGAGAACGCGCTTTCGCGCCCACCGGGGACGTTGAAGTTGAAGCCGAACCCACCGCGGCCCTGTTCCTGGCGGCGGCGCTGGGCGTTTTGTTCAGCCAGGCGGCGGAAGGTGGTGGTAGTGCTGGATTCGAGCCGGCGGGCGCGGTATTGTTCGATGGTGAGTTCGACCGGGATGCGCACATCTTCTTCCCCCACCCGTTCGCGCACGATGTAGCGCATTTCGGTGGAATCGAGCTCGATTTCGTGGCGCCAGGCGGCGCCGAGTTTCGTCGTGAGGGGGCGTCGTTCCCGGGGAAACAGGGCGGCGTACCGGTGCGGATCGGAGAAGCGGGGGAGGTATTTTTTGGCCAGGCGGGTGGTATCGGCGTCGAGCGAATCGAGCGACGTGGTATCCACGGCCACGCTATCGGTGTCGGCGGCCGCGTAGGGACGGTCGATGCGTAGCGCACTCAGGGTGTCGCTATACGTGGCCGCGGCGCTGACGAACACAGCCAGCAACCCCGTGGCGCAGCCGAACAACACGGCAAGCACCTTCAGAGGATGCATGGACGATGCACGAGACCCTGCACGTAGAGACCCTGCACGTTGGGACGAGGCGGTTGGGGCGGTCCTGGATCGCACGATGGTAATCGTACCTGGTTAATCCTACTGGCAACACACAACAGCGGGCAGAACGGAGGTTCTGGTAATTACCCGCGGTGTTTTTACATTGTAGTATCGAGACGTACGATAGGCGATCTTCGCTGGACTGACAGAGGGGATCGACGCCGGGGAAGTACACACGCCCGGGGGCTCTTCGAGAGCCGGGGGCGGGCTTCCCGCACGTTTTTGCGTCAGGTGAAGTAGTACAAGGCTTCTCTTTTTTTGTTCTGCACCCTTTTTTCCAGCCTCAAAACGTTTATGATCATGGTGTTTTTGCGCCCCATTGCCGCCCGGTGGAAGGGCCCATTCCGTGTATCGTTCATCCCGCCGGTGCTGCTGGCCGGGTGGCTGTTGGCAGCCGTCGGCTGTACGCCGCCGGCTTCGCGCCCCTATGACGAAACGGCCGACCGCGCCGCCATCGATCGGCTATTGACCGATCAAGTGGAGGCCTGGAATGCCGGCGACATCTCGCGGTTCATGGAAGGTTACTGGGCGAGCGATTCGTTGCGGTTTGCCTCCGGCGGCACGGTGCAGCAGGGTTATCAAACCACCATGGACCGCTATTACCGCGCGTACCCGGACCGGCAGACGATGGGCACCCTCGCCTTCACGCTGGAAGACGTTCGCATCCTTTCGCCCGAATGGGCTACGGTATTTGGTCGATTTCATCTCGCCCGGGACCCGGCCATCGGCGACGCCCGGGGCCTATTCACACTCATGTTCCGCAAATTCCCGGAGGGCTGGAGGATCGTGAGCGACCACACGTCTTCTGAATAAGGGTTCGAGGTTTAAGGTTCGATGTTCAATGTGTTCTTTCCTTAAACCTTGAACCTTGAACCTTAACCCTTAAACCGTATCTCATGCCCGACTTCTTAACCGGCCGCGTCATTGTGGTCACTGGCGCCGGCGGCCGCCTGGCCGGCCATATCCTCCATGCCCTGGCTCTTGAAGGGGCCAAATCGGTGGCGATAGAGCGACCCGGCAAGCCGGCGGTGGCCGGCGCGGGGACGACGTATTTCGCGGACGTGTCCGACGAACGCGCCGTCGAGCAGGTGTTCGCCGAGATCCATTCCGCGCACGGGCGCATCGATGGGCTGGTGCATACGGCCGGGGGATGGGATGGCCGCCCCTTAGCCGAGACGTCCCTGGCGCAATGGGATGCGCAACTGGTGGCCAACCTCACGACGGCGTTTCTGTGTTTTCGGGAGGCTATACGCCACATGGGCGACGGGGGCGGACGCCTTGTCGCGATCGCGTCGGCGCAGGGGGCGGACAGCGGCGTGGCCGAGCAGGCGGCGTATTCCGCGGCCAAGGCCGGCGTCGTGCGGTTGGTGGAAGCCGTGGCGGCCGAATACAAACCGCGCGGCCTCTACGCCTTCGCACTGGCGCCGTCGACCATTTTATACGACGGCGCGCCGGGCCCCGGCGTCCCGGCCGACGATCTCTCGCACCTGTGTATCGATCTCTTTCGCCCCGAGGCGCGTTCGATGAGTGGGAGCGTGGTGCGGGCGTACGGGATGTAGGAGATTACACATCATCGATTAAGAATTAATGGGTGGCGCGGACCGTGTCTGTGGTCCCTTGGTCCCTGTAATGCTTAATGTGTGATTGGTAATGATTCTTTCATCGCCACATCCGCATGCCCTTCCAACCAGCGGGTGCTGATCTCGAGACCGCGTTCGGCGAGGGCCTGCAGGAACGTGTGGGCGGGCACGACCAGTTCGGCCGGCGCGGCGCCGCCGCCGGGCATTTTGCGGCCGGCGAGCAGGCAGGCGATAGTGGCTGTCGGGATACTCGTGCAGCGCTGGATGGCGGAAAGGCCGCTGGCATCGTCGAAGTGGTCCACCATCTCGTAAATGAGCGTTTGATCCCGGCCATCCTTGAAGCCGCAGATCATCACCCGCATCAGCACGGCGTCTTTGTAAGCGCCGCCTAGCCGGCTGCGGAGCCGGCGGACGAGCACGTCGCGGTAGGTCAGATGCGTCCGGGCGTCGATCTTCTGCGGCTCGGCAAATCCCAGCCCGAGGATGAATCGCATCTGGTTGGCGTGGCCGGGCCAGCGGATGGTCTTGTGATCCAACGTGACGATGCGGCCCGAGAAATCATCTACCAGCGATGCATAGCCGCCCGTCGTGCTGAACGCCTCCATGGTCTGGAAGGGCTCCGGGAAGTGGATCTGTTCGTCGTGGGTGAGGGGGGCGACCGTTTTGACCTCACCGTTTTCGATGACCTGGACCGGGAGTGTGTAGTCGTCCAGAATTTTCTCGGCGGACCACGAGAGGCGGAAGTTGAACGGGGGCTCGGGGTGCATCGGGACGTCTCCGACGCGGATATGGACGGCTTTTACGGAATCAAAATACGCGATGCCCGTTCGGCTCAAGATGTTGACCAGGCCGGGGGCGAGCCCGCAGTTGGGGACGACCCATACGGATTTGCTCTGGGCTTCGGCGTTCAGGGCGAGGATGGCGCGCGTCGTGTCGTCGTCGCCGCCGAGGTCGCAGAAGTGGACGCCGAGGTCCAGGCACAGACGCGCCAGTTGCGGGTTGAGGCGTGGCGGTACGCACCCAATCGCGACATCACATCCCATGAGGATGGACGACAGGATGCGCGGGTCGCGGGCGTCGCTCTGGTAGGAGCGCAGTTTGGGACTATCGATCCGATCGTGCAGCTCCTGGAGCAGGCGGGCGTGGGAATCGCAAATTTTGATCTGCGCGACGTCCGCCCGCGTGCACAGATCGGAAGCGATAGCCGAGCCAATCGCGCCGGCGCCGATGACGGCAATTTTCATGGGATGCTCAGGTACAAACGAAAAGGATTCCGGTCGATGCGAGACGCCTGCATGGTGTCGCCCGATGGGTGTCCGTCGAGAAACCGTTCCCACGGAAGAACGGAACCGCAGTTCCCAACCGGCTCCGCCGACCGCAATGTTCACCGGGTGTTAACGTGGCCCCCCATCGCAACCC
>JAWXAX010000082.1 GCA_034439735.1 Rhodothermales bacterium
CTCAGCACGCCGGCGGAGCGCGTCAGGCGATCCAGGTGGTAGCCCAGGAGACGAACGCCGCCGGCCCACCGCATGGTCTCGATCAGCTCGAACGATTCATCTGCCATCCCCATCATCTCATCCTCCCAGAAACGCCCCTTTCAGGAGGCATTCCTCGTATTCGGCCCGGGGGTCGGAGTCCCATACGATCCCGCTCCCGATGCCCATACGCCCGTGTCCGTCACGGAGTTCGAGGGTCCGGATGGCGACGTTAAACGCCGCCTTGCCGCCCGGCGAGACGTACCCGATGGCGCCGCAGTAGACGCCGCGGGGTTCGGGTTCGATGGCATCGATACGTTGCATGGCGCTAATCTTGGGGGCTCCGGTGATCGAGCCGCAGGGGAAGAGGGCCCGAAAGAGCGCCGGTAGCGTTACGTTTGGCAGAAGCCGGCCGGTGACGGTCGAGGTCATCTGGTAGAGCGTCTCGTAGGTTTCGAGGGAGAACAGGGCCGGCACCTGGACGGAGCCCACCTCACAGATTCGCGAAAGGTCGTTCCGGAGCAGGTCCACGATCATCAGGTTTTCCGCACGGTTTTTTGCGTCGGCCAGGAGCCACTCGCCCAGGCGCGCGTCATCCGCGGCCGTGCCGCCGCGTCGGGCTGTACCCTTCATGGGTCGGGCGATGATTTCGCGCCCATCGATGCTAAAAAACAGCTCTGGAGAAAAGCTGAGGATCGCTCCGTTGGGCCGTGGGATGAAGGCGCCATAGGCCACCCGTTGCCGGGTGCGGAGCTGCCGGTAGACGGCGAACGGGTCGCCGTCGTAGTCGAATGTGAGCGACGTCGTCAGGTTCACCTGGTAGACATCACCCTCTCGGATATGCTCCTTGATCCGGCGGATCGCCACCTCGTAGGCGTCTCGGTCGATAGCCAGCCGGCGCTCGCCGATGGGTACGGCGGACTCCGCCTCCGGCAGTTCGAGGGCCATCGGGCGGGTGTAGACGCCGAGCCACACGAGCGGCTCGGGGCCGATCCGAGCCGTGGGTAGGCCGACGCAGGCCGCGCCGGCTTCGTAACTCACGAATCCGGCGACATGGTAGCCGGCCTCGACGGCCTGGTTCGCGGCTTCGAGAACGGGTATAACGTCCGCACCCGCTCGCGCTTCGAGCTCGCGCAAGGGGTGGGCGAAGAGGAGAGCCCCTTCGCCCGGACCCTGTTTGGCTGTATCGAGCAAGACCGCGCCGGGTTCACGGAACTGTGAACCCGGCGCGTGGCGATCGTGCATGCGAAACGCCCGGGCTGGCACGTTCGATTCCGGCCTTATTGATTGCCGAGGATGACGGGAAGGCCGCCCTGGCCGCCGCCTACGATGACCGTTTTCGAGTTCGGAGACAGCGCCAGCTGCTGGGTGGCCTCGATCCCCTTGAATTGGAGGAACGCCGGCGAGAGGCTCGACGTGATGATCCGCTGGTATTCCGCCTGGCCTTCCGCCTCGATCTTTTTGCGCTGGGCTTCCAGGCTATCCTTTTGGAGGGTGAAGAAGTAGCGCTCGACCTCCTGCTCTTCCGTCAATTTCCGCTCTATGGCCCGCTGGATCTGCTCGGGAAGGAGGACGTTACGGATGAGCACGGCGTCGATCTGAACGTACTGAGCTTCGACGCCGCGGCGGACGCGCTCGATGATCTGATCCTGTAATTCTTGCCGGCGGGAGGAGTACAGCTCCTCGGGTGTGAACTGCCCGACGACCTCCCGGACGGCGCTGCGCAACTCGGGCTGGACGAGCTTGCGATAGTAGTCGGTGCCATAATCCTGGTGCAACTGTGGGAGTCTCTCCGCATCGGGCCGCCAGCGGATCGAGGCGTCCATACCGATCTGGAGACCGTTCGAGGACAGGGCCGTGATTTCCTCGATTTGCTCCTGCACGCGCCCGTCGTACCGGATGATGTCCACCCAGGGGGCATGGATGACGAGGCCTTCGGGCACCGTTGCCCCCAGATCCGTACCACTGATCCGGCTGTAGCGTACGCCGGCGTAACCCGAGTCGATACTCGTCGCCAGGCATCCGCCGGCCACCAGCAAAAGAATCAAAAAGATGGATGCGCCAAGAATCAGCCGCGCGGCCGCCTGGGTGAGGTTGGGGTAGTTACTGGCCATATATCTTGAGCGGGATTACCGTGAAATTTACGGCCGCCGGCCACGATCTGACACCTTCAACGCGACCGGGCGACACGTTTCTGTGAACCAACCGCGGCTTCAAAAGTTCGAGCGCCAGATACGACGCGCGACCCTCAGAATTCTCGACAACACGACGGGCTGCGTCTGGATGACCGGCTGTAGGCCCGTAAGTCGTAAAGGCGCAACGTGTTGCGTCTTTGCTGCGGCACTACGGGATTGACGATCTAATCGACACCTACCATATGGATGCCACAACCGCCAGCCTGAGGGACGTCTTCGGCGGGCATCTTCAGACCCACGTGGCTCTCGCGCCCTACACGACCTTCCGAATCGGAGGCCCGGCGGACTACTTCCTGGCGGTCCGGTCGGCTGACGAGCTGGCCGAGGCCGTCCGCGCGGCCAGAAAGCACGAGGTCCCCTTCTTCCTCCTGGGTATGGGCGCGAACATCCTCGTTGCCGACGCCGGATTCCGGGGACTGGTGATCCACAACGAAGCACGCCGTATCACCCTCGACGAGGCCAACGCCCGCGTCACCGCCGAGAGCGGGGCCGTCATCTATCCGACCCTCATCGAATACGCCGTGGGCCACGGGTTGTCGGGATTGGAGCATTATGTAGGCATCCCCTCAACCGTGGGGGGCGCGTTGTGGCAGAACCTGCACTTCCTGTCCCCGCCGCCGGAGCGTGCGCGGACGATGTTTATCGAGGAAGTGCTTCACGGCGCCGAGCTATTTACGGAGGAGGGCGAGCGAAAACACGTCGATGTCGGCTATTTTCAGTATGGGTACGATTATTCGATCCTGCAGGACCGGGAGGATGTCGTGCTCGCGGCCACCTTTCAGCTCGAGGCAGCCGATCCGTCGCAGATGCACGCCGTGATGGCGGCGAACCTGGAGTGGCGCCGCGAGCGTCATCCTCCGCTCGATACGGAGCCCAGCGCCGGCTCGATCTTCCAGAAAATCGAAGGCATCGGCGCCGGCCGGCTGATCGACGAGTGCGGCCTGAAAGGGGCGCGTTTCGGCGGGATCGAGATTACGCACCGGCACGCCAATATCATGATCAACCGGGGTGGCGGCACCGCGGCCGACGTTCGCCGACTGATCGCGCACGTACAGGCGACTGTCGAGGAACGGACCGGCTACCGCCTCGAACCCGAAATCAGATTCGTAGGGGCCTTTTAATGCTCTGGATCTCCGGCATATGGGCCGTGCTCATGAAGGATCTCCGGCTGGAGTTCCGGAGCCGTTACGCCCTGAACATGCTGCTCATGTTCGTCATCTCCACCCTGGTGATGGTGGTCTACGCGATCGGCCAGGAAGAGATCAGCCCGCGTGTCCAGTCCGCCATGATCTGGGTGGTGATCATGTTTTCGGCGAGTGTGGGCCTTGGGCGGTCGTTTATCGGCGAGGAGGAGCGCGGGACGGTGTTGCTGCTGCAGCTGAACACGCGGCCGGACATGGTCTACGCCGGCAAGCTCCTGTTCAACATCCTGCTCATCCTGGTCGTGAACAGCCTCGCATTTATCGCCTACATTTTTCTGCTGGGGATCGAGGTGGAGCGGCCGTTGCTCTTTATCTCGACCGTCGTGCTCGGGGCGATCAGCCTCGCGAGCGCCACGACCTTGCTCGCCGCACTGATCGCGCGGTCGTCCAACCAGGGCGCGCTGCTGCCGGTGCTGCTCTTCCCGCTGCTCGTGCCGCTCTTGCTGTCTGTGGTGCACGCCACGCAGAGCGCGATGGCCGGCGGCGCGGGGATGCTGGCCGCGCAGGACGACCTGAAGGTGATCGTCGGCTTCGCCGGCGTGACGATCACGATGTCGGTGCTGCTGTTCGAGTATGTCTGGAACGATTGACGAGGGCCACGGCCCGAAACGTGAGAATCGCTTCATCCATGTAAAGAAGGCGTGTAATTTGTGATTGAACGTAGACGGATGGGGAGCAAATTGCGTACTCTATCAGGCACATGATTTTCAGCTGAGCCGGCGATGCACTTCACCCCGAACGTCAACCTTCCCCGGTACCGCGTCGCGCTGTACGGGGTCGTCGTCTGGATGACGCTGGTCATCCTCGGAGGCTTTTTGCTGGATATCCCCCGGATCAACATCCTCGAACACACGGCGCGCAACCTGTATTTCCACGTCCCGATGTGGTTCACGATGCTCGCCGCCTCGTTCGTGTCGGGGTATCAGTCGTATAAGGTCCTCAAACACAACGACCTCATCCACGACATCCGGGCTGTAGAGGCCTCGCGCCTCGGGGTGTTGTTTGGTTTGATGGGCCTGATCACCGGCAGCGTATGGGCGCGGTACACGTGGTATGTCGGCACGCCGATCTGGTGGAATTTCGATCCCAAACAGTCGCTCGCCGCCATCGGGGTGCTCATCTACGGAGCCTATTTCGTCCTCCGTTCGTCGGTGGACGACCCGGAAAAACGCGCCCGGATCGCGGCGGTTTACAATCTCTTTGCCTCCTCCACCCTCCCCTTCCTCCTGTATGTCGTCCCGCGTCAGCTGGACAGCCTGCATCCCGGGGCCGAGGGAAATCCGGCGTTTAGCGACATCACCCATCCGATCATGCGCCTTGTGTTTTATCCGGCCGTGATCGGGTTTATCGGGCTGTTCTGGGTGATCTACACGCAACGCGTGCGAGCGGGGGTAGTGGAAGAGCGGATCGCCCAGCGCGAGGAGCATGGATAAGCGCCGGGAATCCGTGCTCCGAGTTACCATCAGACAGAGTGGACCATGACGATTCATCCGATACTACAGGAAACGCCTCAGGAAGCCGGCCAGACGGGCGACGGCGCCATCCACACGGCCTACGACAGCACGTGGGCGACCGCCCAGATCCCCGAGCAGGGGCCGTTGGGATCGGAGCAGTACATGCTGGCGGAGGATAAGCTGTTTGTCGTCCTGGCGGTGGTCCTCATCATCTGGGCCGGCCTGGCGCTGTACCTGTTCCGCACGGATCGAAAACTCGCTCGCCTGGAGCGGGCGCTGGAGGAACGAAGCTGATTGGCGGGCATTCTATGTTCATCGTTTAGAATCTACCCCATCTCGCATACCGTCATGAAAATCAAGAACTTCATCGCGCTAGGTGCCGGCGTTGTATTCGTCGCCGTGTTATTCATGAACTTCGGCAGCTCGGTGGGCGGCTACATGAATTTCCAGGAAGCGCAGGCGAGCGGCTCGAACGCGCACATCGTCGGCCAGTGGGCGTCGGATCTGCCCTTCAGCTACAACAAGGACACGAACGTGTTCTCGTTCCACATGCGGGATGAGAGCGGGCAGCTGCTGCAGGTCCACTACCCTAACCCCAAGCCGGCCAACTTCGAGGATGCCGAGAAGCTGGTGATCGAAGGCCGAGTGGAGGGCGATGTCCTCATGGCGGAACACATCCTCGTCAAGTGCCCCTCGAAGTACAACGATACCAATGTGATGGGTACGTGAGAATCATCTCATCCTGTACCCTCTTTTTTCTACAGCCGGCAGCGCTATTCGCGCTGGCCGGCTTTTTTATTGTACCTACGCCCATCGTGAACACTCCCCTGTTGCCCCCCTGCCCCACCACGCCGAACTGTGTGCTCGAGGCGCATCCTTTCCCGGTCGCGTCGGACGCCTTGCTGCCCCTGGCCCGCGAGGCGCTGCAAGCACTCCATCCGCGTGAGGTGACGCTGAATGGCCCAATCCTCCATGCG
Source organism: Rhodothermales bacterium (assembly GCA_034439735.1). Taxonomy (NCBI): domain Bacteria; kingdom Pseudomonadati; phylum Rhodothermota; class Rhodothermia; order Rhodothermales; species Rhodothermales bacterium. The sequence continues at coordinate 5,847 of JAWXAX010000082.1, forward strand.
GTGTACCGCATCGGGCCATTTCTGGATGATGTACACGTGGCCATCGAAGCAGCCGGCGACGGAAGTGTTCTCCACATCCGCAGCGCCAGTCGGGTAGGCCGCAACGACCTAGGCGTAAACGCCAGGCGCGTACGGCGGTACATGAACGACGTAGAGGAGCGGATCCACGGCACGGAGAAGTAAAACCCATGTCGCCAATTTCAACCCCGTAGAGACACGATACCTCGTGTCTCCCTATAGACACGATACCTCGTGTCTCCTTAAAGTCCGTGCAAACCCTCGTTCATAGATAAACAAACGTCGCGATCAGGAAATACACCGTCAGCCCCAGGATATCGTTGAGCGTGGTGATGAACGGACCGGTGGCCAGCGCAGGGTCGATGCCTACGCGGTGCAGTAGGATCGGCACGACGGTTCCAATAACGGTAGCAAGGAGCACAATCGCCATGAGCGACAGGCCGGCGGTGATAGCCAGGTGCACCGGGTGCACGATGAGCACGGAGGCGCTCGGGATAAGGATCGGCAGGACAATGATCGACAGCGCAAGCACACTTGCGAGAGACAGACCATTCACCAGCGCGACGGCGGTCTCTTTACCCATCCGGCGGACGACATCGCTTGACCACACGTCGCCCGAGGCGAGGCCTTGCACCACGATGGACGACGACTGGATGCCGACATTCCCCGCCGTCGCCATCATGATCGGCAGAAACGAAGCCAGTACGACAGCCGCCTTGAGTGCATCTTCGAAGCTGCCGATCACGAGGCCCGACAGGCCGGCGCCGACGAGCCCGATCATCAACCAGGGTAGCCGGCCACGCAGGATGCGAAACACGGAGTCCGACGCCGCTTCGCCCCCGGAAACGCCGCTCATCAGCTGGAGGTCCTCCTCGGCCTCCTCGCGGATGACGTCCACCACGTCGTCGATCGTGATACGCCCTATCAGCCGGCCGGCGGCGTCGACGACGGGCAGCACGACGAGGTCGTACCGCTCCATGATGCGGGCCACTTCTTCCTGGTCGACTTCTGTCGTCACGGCCTCGAAGTCGGTCCGCATGAGCGAATCGATACGCGCCGTCGCGGGCGAAAGCAGCAGCTGCTTCAGCGACACCACCCCCAGCAGTACGCCGGCCTCGTCGATGACGTAGACGGCGTAAATCGGCTCGATGGTCTCGGCGAGGCGGCGCACTTCCTCGGTCACCTCGGCGACGGTCAATGACCGCAGCGCCGGCACGTATTCGCGCTGCATGATGCCGCCGGCGGACTCCTCGTCGTACGACAGCAGCTCGCGGACGTGTTCGGCATCCTCCAATCCGTCCAACACCTCCTCGGCCATCTCGTCGGACAGGTCGCCCAGGATGTCCGTCGCGTCGTCGGTGTCGAGGGTATCGAGCATCTCGGAGATGCGATCCGGCCGGGATTCCTCGAGGAGCGCCGCGCGCAGGGTGCTATCCAGCTCGGTCAGTACATCGCCCCCCACGTCCGTTGGCAGCCTGTCGAAAAGCAGCTGGGCGTCTTCGAGCGACAGATGGCTGATGAGATCCGCGAGATCCGCCGGATGAAGATCCGCGATCAGGTTCATCAGCATGCCGCGCTCGTCCGACTGGAGGAGCGCGGAGATGTCGTCCACCAGCTGGTCGTCTACCTCCAGCGACCCGCTTTTGCGGTCTCGGTTATCCTCCGTCACGGAATTCGCCATACCAGTGGAACGTTCAGAGCGTGTCTGGGGCAAGAAGCCGCGCGAGGGCGACGAAGTCGGCCGGCGACAGGGTTTCGGGCCGGAGGCCGGCGAGCGGCTCCGGAAGTTCGATGCCGCGCGCCGCCGTCAGGGCGCGCAGGCTGTTGCGCAGGGTCTTCCGGCGTTGATTAAAGCCGGTACGGACCACCGAGCGTAGAAAGGCTACATCGTCTCCCGGCGCAAGCGCTTCGTGACGCCGGAAGGTCAACCGAACAACGGAGCTCTCTACGTCAGGTTTCGGGAAGAAGACATTCCGGGACACATTAAACAGCAGTTCGGCCCGGGCCTGGAGCTGGACCGACACGCTGAGGATGCCGTACGTCTTACTCCCCGGCCCGGCGACCATCCGCTCGGCCACCTCACGCTGCATCATCAGCACGGCCTCGGCCATGAGCGTGTCGTGGTCGAGCAACGCAAAGACGATCGGGCTGGTGATGTTGTAGGGCAGGTTGCCGACGACATGGATGGGTGCGCCCTTTTCGCCGGCGAGCGCCGGCCAGTCGGCATCGAGCACGTCCATCAGACGCACATCGACGCCCGGAAGGGCCTCCTGGAGGTGCGTCACGGCCCGTTCGTCCACCTCGATCGCTGTGAGTCGCGGGAAACGGGGGGCGAGGTGCGTCGTCAACGCGCCCGTGCCCGGCCCGATCTCGGCGACATGTGCTTCCGGGCCGGCGCGCAGGGCGTCGACGATCTTGAGCTGGATATTCCGGTCGTGTAAAAAATGCTGGCCGAGGCGTTTTCTGGGTTGGATACCGGTCATCCGTCACCGTACGCGTTTACGTCGATTGCGAATGAAGTCCTCGAAGAGAAACTCGCCCAGATTGTCCAGGCTCGCGTAATACGCCCGGCCCTGGTTGGCCGTGGTGAGTTCGCGGACGAAGTTCTGGAGGTAGGGGTCGCGCGCGATCATGAAGGTGGTGATGGTGATGCCTTCGCGCCGGCACACGACCGCTTCGTCGAGCACTTTATTGACGATGCGCCGGTCCAGCCCGAAAGCGTTACGGTACATCTTCCCGTACTCGATATGACAGCTGGGCTTGCCGTCGGTGATCATGAAGATCTGCTTGTTGCGGTTTTTCCGCCGGCGCAGGATGTCCCGCGCGCGCTGGAGGCCCGACCGGGTGTTGGTGTAAAACGGACCCACGTTGAGGTACGGCAGGTCCTTGATCGACACCTCCCAGGCATCATTGCCGAACGCGACGATGTCGAGCGTGTCCTTCGGAAAGCGGGTGAGGATGAGTTCGGAGAGCGCCATGGCCGTCTTGCGGGCCGGCGTGATCCGGTCCTCCCCGTAGAGGATCATGGAGTGCGAGAGGTCGATCATGAGGACCGTCGCCATGCTCGCCTGGAAGTCCGTTTCGTAGACCTGAAAGTCGTCCTCGGACAGGTCCCACTCGCCGGCGCCGCACCGCTTAAACGTATTGGAGAGCGTGCCGCCGACGTCGATGAGGCTGATGTCGTCGCCGAACTGCCAGTTGCGGGTCTCGGGCATCCGCTCATCGCCCCGTCCGATGTGGGGGGTCTTGTGCTCGCCACGGCCCCCTTTGCGGAGCTGTTTGAAGACCTCCTCAAGGGAGCGCGACCGGATGGATCGTTCCATGCGGGGCGTGATTCTGGCGACCCCCTGCTCGTCGTCTTCCAGGAAACCGCGTTTTTTGAGCTCCTCGATAAAATCCCCGATCCCCATCGAGGGATCGGTGAGGCCGTACTTGCGGTCGAGCTGGGTCAGCCAGTTGAGGGCTTCGCGGGCGTCGCCGGCCGTATGCTGCAGCAACTGCTGGAAGATATCCATCAGCCGGTCGAACGGCGGTGGCGACTCCCCATGGACGGTATCGTCCCAGGCGGTGTAGCGAATTTCCATCTTAATCCGTCACCCTCGATAGGGGTTTTTGAGATAGCCCTCGGCACGATCGTGAGCGCCGGACCAGTCCTCGAGCTTCAGGACCTGCCGGTAGTATGCCTCAGCCCGGCTCCGGTTCTGCAACGCGTCGTGGACCATGCCGAGGCGGAGGTAACCAAGCACCTTGAAGCCGGACGGGGTGGCGTCGCGATCCAGGATGCGCTCGAGGCGCTCGAGCGAAGCGCGGGCGGCTTCGTAGTCGCGGCTCGCCATCTGGCTACGACCGAGGTAGTAAAAGGCCTGCTCGGCGATGGCGTCGTTGTAGCCGTTCTGGCGAGCGTCGTATTTCTGGATGACCTCCTCAAAAATGGCCGCGGCCTGGCGCCACCGCCCCCAGCGGATGTACACCCTTCCCTCGAACGCGTGGAAAAGCGAATTTTGCGGATGCTCGGCGCGCAGCCACTGCACGTGTTCGAGGCTTTTGGCGTAGTCCTCCTCGTACGCGTAGTAGATCTGAAGCAGGAAATACGCCGCCTCGGTGCGGATGAAGTGGCCTTCGTTCATCGTCCGCGTCAGCTGCGCGATCCCGCGCTCAACATTTCCTTTTGGCATAAACACCGTAAAGGGGCGGACGGCGGGGTACTGGCGGGGAATGATGACGGAGAAATAGTCGTAGATCCCCTTCCCGAACACATAATCCGCCTGGGACGGGTCTTTTTCGGCGATCGCCATCACATAATCCATCGCGTTTTTCCCGTCGAGCGCCGCCTTCATCCACTGCCCGCGGTTGGAGCGGAGCCGGCCGCTGAACCCGTGCGCGGCGCCCTTGAAGAAGATCGCGTCGAAGTCGTCCCGGTTCCGTTTCAGCATCCGGTTGGAGCGATCAAGGACAACGTCCATCTCCTTAAAAAAGGCGTCGTCGTGAACGGTAGTGCTGAAGTCGACCATGATATCCCACCACACGTTCAGCCCCCGCAAAAAGGGGCCGACGGGGTGATCCGGATACAGCGCCTCGATACGGGCGAAGGCCGCGTTGGCTTCGTCCGTCTCCATGTTGTATAGATGATCGAGCCCTTCCCGCCCCAGGGCGCGGACGCGGGGGTCGTCCAGGATGGAGCCAGAGATGGAGCCAGCGCGGGATTGCGCGTACCCGGAAGGCACACACAGCCCGGCGAGTAGCGTGGCCAGAAAGACCGCTAGCGCGGCGTGTCGGATAAATCGCATGACGAACGACGGGTAGCGGCGCGGACGGCCGGCGCGATCAGCGCGCGCCGCCGGGCCAGAATCGCCGCGTGCCGGTGTAGACGAGGCTGACCAGGAGGATCTTGGCGAGATCGACCGGCAGAAACGCCAGCCAACCCTTCACGATGGATTCGCTCCAGGTGGCGTGGCCGGCGGCGAAATGAAGCCAGGTCACCCCGAACGTGAACAGCGTCAGCGAACCGAGCATCATGGCGAGGGTGCTGCCGGTGAGGGAATTCCACCGGCGCGAGGCGCGGCCGACCACCGCCGCGGCGAATGGCGCGCCGATCAGGAAGCCGGCGGATACGGCCGTCGCCAGGTAGGCCATACCGTAGCCCTCGCCGGCGTATACCGGGAAGGCCATCCCGAGGCCCAGGTACACCACTTGCGACAGCAGGCCGCCCCGCCACCCCAGATAGAGGCCGCTCCCGTAGATGGCGAGCGATTGCAGGGTGAAGGGCACTTCCCAGATGTATATCCGCGCCTGGGCGCCAAGCACCGTGAGCAGCGCGAACCCGACGATGCCGGCCAGCTGGACAAGCGCCGACGCCTGTTCATGGCGGAGAGTATCGACTACGGCCGGCCGGGAAGAATGAACCTGGAGGATAGCGTGCATGGACATGGGTAAACGATCGATTGGGGTTCGGCGATGAACGATTCAGGGTTTGAATCAGGGCGGGCCGGGCATCGGGTTACGGTCGGCGTCTCGAACGCCAGTCACCGCCACCTGCCCCCTGGGCCCGATACGCAGCTCGGCGTATCGCGCCTCCCGGAAATAGTCGGCCTGCCCCTCCTCGAAAAAGAAGTACGCCGCGCCACTACATAGGCGCTCGGCACACGTTCGATACCGCAAGATACGCTCGTCGGGCGAAAGTTCATCGCCGGCGCCGAGGTACCGCACTTCCGTACCCACTCGGTTGCTGTCGAGTTTCACGGCAAGCCGGCCCGTGCGCGGAAGGGACGAGTCGGCGACGGCGAGATCGCCCAGCAGCGGGTAATACAGGCGGAGCGATTGCCCCTGAATCAGGGCCCGGTGCTCGTCGGCGTCCAATGCCAGCAACAGAGGTTCGCCGTGGCGCAGCAGCTGCTCGCTGCGGAAGATGAGCAGGTTGGGAATGCCCAGCGCGACGAAGGTCGCGAGCGCGAATGTCCACTGCTGCCAGCGCTTCGGACGTGTACGTTTCATAGGGCGACCTCCTCCTCGGGGGGAGCGGAAGCGGTGAGTCGCAGAATGGCGCGCATGGCCAGCAGCACCAGGCCCGTGCCGGCCAGTATCATCGACCGATGCAGCAGGCTCACGTCCAGATCATACAATAGATAACCGGCCTGGGCTATTAACGCGGCCAACAGTAGGGCGGCCACGACCCGCTGCCCCCGCGCATACGCCAACAACGTAAGCGCCAGCGAGGCGATGAGGCCGGGCTGATCGAACGCGAAAAAGAGAAACACCGGCACAAACGCCAGCACCGGCCGCGGCGCCAGGCGCCAGACGACATACAAGAGCGCGGCGGAGAGGCCGGCCGATGAGATCCACATCGAATGCAGCTCCGGATACACATCGGCGGCCTGTGCGATAAAAAGCAACGTCGGCAAGGCCAGCATCAACCCCAGCGCGAGCGGCCGGGTGAACCGCGTAAGACGCCGGCTGTCCAGATGCGATTCCTGCTCGAGCAGATACATGGCTCCGAGCATCTGCGCCAGCACCAGCAGGTGCGCCCCTTCCTGCCACGAAGAGACGGCGATGAGCGCCGCCACCCCGAACACGCCCACGCCCACCGTCAGGAAGCGATGGATGCGGTTCGGCTGTGCGAAAAAAAGGATCAGGGCCGAGGCCGCAACGGAAGCCCAGGCCATCTCGTGCGACTCCCACACGGAATACACGCCAAAACCCAGGCTCGCGGGGCCGGCCACGCCCAGGGCGATGCCGATCTGCTGAAGAAAGGGATGGCGGGTGAGATGACCCAGGGCCACGGAAATCGCCATGAAGACCACGCCGGCGACGATGTACTCCGGCCCTTCGTGCACCCACTCCGCGGCGATCAAAAACATGAGCAGCAACAGCGCGCCGATCCACGCGCTCACGGTCACGAGTGCCGTCACATACCAGGGGCTTTCGTCGCCACCTTCGTCGGATACGATCCCGACGCGCTCGACGCCGGCGGCGTCGAGGTAACCCTCCGCGGCCAGCGCCAGGGTGAGATCCGCCCAGGTCATCGGGGGCTTGCTCATGGCCGCGGCCCTCGAAGCGGCTGCCGGCGCAACCAGGCGGCCGCCAGGGCGGAACTGCCTAACACAGCCACGCCGGCCAGCAGAAATCCCCAGAACGCCGCATCCGTCACTCGAACGATGGCCGCCGCGCCCACGGCGATCCAGGCGAGAAACACGGCGGCCATCATCATCAGCTCCTGTCGTCTGAATCGATAAAACCAGCCCATGCCCAGCGACGAGACCAGGAATGCGGCCGGCGCGAGCCCGGCCGTCCAACCGGCCCCGAATCCATCAAAAATGATATCGATGGCGCTTATCACCCCACCCAGCAGCACAGCAAGGCCGACGAGGCGAGTCGCCCAGGCCGGCGCCAACCAGGTGGCGCCACGCTCCTTGCTCCATTCCAACATCGCCAGCGCCACGGCGTTGATGACAACGGTTCCGGTCACCACGAGCGTGTGTTGCTGGTCGAACAGAACATCGGCGCAGAAGGCGATCCACGTCGCATTGACGAGTGTGAGCGCCAGCAGGGCATTCCCGGCAAAACGGGTCGACACGGCCCAGCCCAGCACCAGCAGCAGCCACCATCCGAATAGCTGATGCCACGGGGCTCCGCTCGGGTACACCTGCCCGATCACGGCCAACAAAACGCCGACCAGCACGCTCGCGGCCATGGACCCGGCATGGCCTGCCGGACGCCCCCACCAGCGCCACGCCACCACGCCACTCGCCACGATGCCGGCCTCGAGGAGCGCGAATTTGTAGCGGGGCGCGAGGCCGTCCCAGTTAAACGCAAAAAAGGCGACGATGCCGGCCAAGACGAGCGCTACCCCGAGCCCAAGCAACACGCGTTCGATGGTCTGACGCCGGGCCGCACCGTCGGGCACGGCGCCGATGAGGCCGAGCGCGCGTTCAAGGGAGCCTGCATCCATCGCTCCTTCCTGGGCGAGCCGGCGGAGCGCATGGGAAGTAGGGTGTTCGGTGGAGCGGGGCATGGCAGGAGGGAGAGACGTTAGTTGGACGGCCTCGGGGACACGGTGGCGAGGGCCTCCTGCGCATCGGGTTCGTAGGCAAGGCGAGGAGCCAGCCAGCGCTCGACCTCCCCGAGGGGCATGCCCTTGCGATCGGCGTAATCGATCACCTGGTCGCGCGCGATCTGACCAACATTAAAATATGCGGCGTCCGGATGGGCAAAATACATCCCGCAGATCGAAGCCGCCGGCGTCATCGCCAGGCTTTCGGTCAGCGCGATCCCCGTGTGACGCCGGGCGTCGAGCACGTCCCAGAGGATTCGCTTCTCGGTATGATCCGGGCACGCCGGATATCCCGGCGCCGGGCGGATGCCCCGATAGGCCTCGCGGATGAGTTCGCTGCTCGACAGCGTTTCTTCGGGCGTATAGCCCCAATAGGCCGTGCGAACCTCCCGGTGGAGCCACTCGGCCGCGGCCTCGACGAGCCGATCCGCCAGGGCCTTCACCATGATGCTGTTGTAGACGTCGTGGACCCGATCGTACGCGGCCGCGAGCGCCTCGACGCCATCGCCGGCGGTGACGGCGAAGAGGCCCAGGTAGTCCTGACGACCGGAAGCGGCCGGCGCGATGTAGTCGGCCAGCGCCCGGTTGGGCCGGCCGGAGGTCTTGCGGGATTGCTGCCGCAGCGTATGGAGGCGAGCCATGGGGGTGTCGCGGCGTTCGTCGGCGAACAGGTCGATGTCGTCGCCCACGCCGGCCGCCGGAAACAGGGCGAGGACGGCGTGCGCGGCCAGCTTGCCATCGCGGACGAGTTCGTCGAGCAGCTGCTGCGCATCGTCAAACAGCCGGCGGGCCTCAACGCCGATCTCAGGGTCGTCGAGCAATTGAGGGTACTTGCCTTTCATCTCCCAGGCCGAGAAAAAGGGCGCCCAGTCGATGTACGGGCGCAGCGTCGCGAGGTCGATATCGCGCAACACGGTGATACCGGGGCGATGGGGCGCCGTGATGGGCGCCGCCGTCCAGTCGATCGCCGGCGCATTGGCCCGCGCGGCCTCGAGCGGCAGATACTCCGCCGTCGAAGTCCGGTGATGATGCGCCTCACGTACGGCCTCGTATTCGTCCTGAATGGCCGCCATGAACCCCTGGCGATGGTCGCTCGACAGGAGGTGCGTCACGACGCCGACACTCCGCGAGGCATCCAGCACATGGACCACCGCGCCGCTGTATTTCGGGGCGATTTTGACGGCGGTGTGGATGCGGGAAGTCGTGGCGCCACCAATCAGCAACGGCACGGTCATCCCCCGGCGCTCCATCTCGCCGGCCACGTGCACCATCTCGTCAAGCGAGGGGGTGATGAGCCCGCTCAGGCCGATCACATCGGCCTGCTCACTCACGGCGCGGTCCAGGATGATATCCGCCGGCACCATCACGCCGAGGTCGACGACATCGTAGTTGTTACACGCGAGCACCACGCCGACGATGTTTTTCCCGATATCGTGTACATCCCCCTTCACCGTGGCCATCAGGACTTTCGTCTTCCGCTCCGCCGGCCGGCCAGCGTTGGCGGCCTCGATAAACGGCACCAGATAGGCCACGGCCTTTTTCATCACCCGGGCGCTCTTCACTACCTGCGGCAAAAACATCTTGCCGGCCCCGAAGAGGTCGCCGACGACGTTCATCCCGGCCATCAACGGCCCCTCGATCACATCCAGTGGGGACGGGTAGGCCATACGGGCCTCCTCGATGTCAGCGTCGATGAAGTCGACAATCCCCTTCACCAGGGCGTGTTTCAGGCGCTCATCGACGCTGGACTGCCGCCAGGCGGCCTCGCTGGCCACCTGCTCGGGACGCTCCGCCATGGCGTCGGCGAAGGCGACGAGGCGTTCGGTGGCGTCGGGCCGGCGATCGAACAACACGTCCTCGACGCGTTCCAGCAGCGCAGGCTCGATCTCCTCATAAATGGCCAGCTGCCCGGCGTTGACGATGCCCATGTCCATGCCGGCCTGGATGGCGTGGTACAAAAACGCCGCGTGCATGGCCTCGCGCACGACGTCCTGGCCGCGAAACGAAAACGAGATGTTGCTCACGCCACCCGAGATATGGGCGTACGGCAGGTGCCGTTTGATCCACCGGACGGTCTCGATAAAATCGATCGCGTACCGGTTGTGGGCGTCGATGCCGGTGGCAATGGCGAAGATATTGGGATCGAAGATGATGTCTTCGGGGGGGATGCCCACGGCGCGGGTGAGTAAGTCGTACGCGCGTTGGCAGACAGCGATGCGGCGCTCGAAGGTGTCCGCCTGACCCTGTTCGTCGAACGCCATGACGATGACGGCCGCGCCGTACATCCGTGCGGTGCGCGCCTGCTCCAGGAAGGCGGCCTCCCCTTCCTTCATGCTGATCGAATTGACGATCCCCTTTCCCTGGATGCATTTCAGGCCGGCCTGGAGCACGCTCCACTTCGACGAATCCAGCACAATCGGCACCCGCGCGATGTCCGGCTCGGTGGCGATGAGATGGAGGAAGTGGACCATCGCGGCCTCGCTATCCAACATCCCCTCGTCCATGTTTACGTCGATCAGTTGCGCGCCGCTTTCCACCTGCTGCCGCGCCACGGTCAACGCCTCGTCGTACTGGCCGTCCTTGATCAGTCGTGCAAAGCGCCGCGACCCCGTGACGTTCGTGCGCTCGCCGATGTTGACGAAGTTGGTCTCGGGCCGAAACTCGAGCGGTTCGAGGCCGCTCAGCCGGAGTCGCGGCGGCACGATAGGCGGCACTCGAGGAGGCAGGGTCCGCACGACCTCCGCCATCCGCCGGATGTGCGCCGGCGTGGTGCCGCAACACCCGCCGACGATGTTCACGAAGCCCTCCGCCGCGTACGCCTCGATCTGCGCGGCCATGAAGTCGGCCGACTCGTCGTACCCCCCGAAGGCGTTCGGCAGGCCGGCGTTCGGATAGAGGCTGGTCGGCACCGTCGCGACCCTCGCCAGAGACTCGATGTACGGCCGCATCTGGGCCGAGCCCAGGGCGCAGTTGAGGCCGACGCTGAGCAGACCGGGCATGTGGGAGATCGAGAGCCAGAACGCCTCGGGCGTCTGGCCGGAGAGCGTCCGGCCGCTCTGGTCGACGATCGTCCCCGAAATCATCACAGGCAGGGAGATGCCGCTATCCTTCGCATACTGCTGGATGGCCACGAGCGCGGCCTTGCAGTTCATCGTGTCGAAGACGGTCTCCACGAGCAACACATCGACCCCGCCGTCAACCAGGCCGGCCACCTGCTCGCGGTAGGCATCGGCGAGAGCGTCGAAAGTGATGGCGCGGAAGCCGGGGTCGTTGACGTCCGGCGAGATCGACAGGGTTTTATTCGCCGGCCCGAGCGCGCCGGCGACGAAGCGCGGCTTGTCGGGCGTGCGGGCCGTGAAGGCGTCGGCGGCTTCGCGGGCCAGGCGTGCGGCGGCGAGGTTGATCTCGTAGGCGTGGGCCTGCAGGCCGTAGTCGGACTGGACGACCGACAGGGCGTTGAAGGTATTGGTCTCGATGAGATCCGCGCCGGCCTCCAGAAATTGATCGTGAATCGATCGGACGATATCCGGCCGGGTGATCACCAGCAGATCGTTGTTGCCCTTCAGTGGCGACGGATGATCGGCGAAGCGCCGGCCGCGGTAATCGGCTTCATGCAGTCCGAAGGACTGGATCATCGTCCCCATCGCCCCGTCGAGCACGAGGATGCGGGAGGCCAGGAGGTGATGGAGTCTATGAAACGTGTCGTTCATCTCGCGAAGCGCACCCAGGATACACGCAGCAGTAAACCTTAAACCCGTACACCTTGAACCCCCCTACCGCCCCAGGAACACCATCACGGCCGCGCCGAAGACATCCGGCGCTTCAGCATGCAGCCAGTGGCTGGCCCCGGATATAGTGCTGATCTGGGCGGACGGAAAGAGCCGGTGGATGGACGGTACGTCCTCGTCGGTCACATAATTCGAGTCGCCGCCGCGTATGAATAGCGCATCTCCGCTAAAGATCCCGGTGGGTTCGACGGCCTGGCTCAGGGCATCGTAGTTCGCATCGATCGCATCCAGGTTCATCTTCCAGGTAAACGACCCATCGGGTTCGGCGGACAGGTTCTTGAGCAGGAATTGGCGGATGGGTTTCGACGTGATGTCGTGGGCCAGGGCGTCGTCGACGGCGGCCCGGGAGTCGAAGGCGTTAAGGTCGAGCCGGCGCAAGGCGTTGAGGATAGACGTGTGATGCGGCGGATAGGCACGCGGCGCGACGTCGGCCACGACGAGCCGGCCGAGGCGGTCGGGATAGGTAAGCGCAAACGTCATCGCCACCTTTCCCCCCATCGAATGTCCCATCATGTGCGCGGTCTCCATGCCCTCGGCGTCCATGAATTCGAGCACATCGCCGGCCATCTCCGCATAGGACATCGAAGGGCTATGCGGGGACCGGCCGTGGTTGCGGAGGTCGAGCGCGTGGACGGCAAAACTATGCGAGAAGACGTTCCGACTGAGGGTATGCCAGTTGCCGCTCGCCCCGAGGAGACCGTGGAGGATGAGCAAGGGATACCCCTCGCCGTAGGATTGATGGAAAAGCGTCACGCGTTGTTCCGTTTGCCGTGGAAGCGTCAGATGCGTTAACGCGTCAATCCCCGGCCTGGTTCGATCGAACGGTCAGAGGAAGCACGGGGACCAGCTCCAGGCCGGCGCCATAGGCATACGCTCCCACGGTGATGGGCAGCCGGCCGTTCGGGGCCTGCTGGCCGGTCATGATGCCGGCGATGCTGCGCACGCTCGCGAGCGTCTGTTCGTAGGCGATCACCAGCGCGTCGGCGTCGGTGAAGGGGGTGATTGCATACGGATTGCCCAGCGTGACGACAGCCGAATAATTGGGCCGCGCGATCAGCCCCTGCACGAGTTCTTGCTGCTCGGGGAACAGCCCGGGGTCTCCACGGCCGGCGACGAGCCGGAGGTAGAGGGACACCACGATGGCGTCCGCCGAAGCCGCGTCCGCGTCGAGCCGGCGCTTGTCCGAGCCGGACAACGTCCGTCCGTAGCGGTGCTCCACGACCTGCGCATGAGCCCCAAGCTGGTCGGCCAGCAGATCCATCGCGGCCCCGATGCTCGGCGAGTTGTCGCTGTTTGTGAGCTGGACGAGCAGCACCCTCGTCTCCCGCGTAAACGGGAGGGCGTCGTCGTTTTTGAGCAGCGTGACGGCCTGGTCGGCCGCTCGTTGCGCCAAGGGCTCGCCACGCGGGAGGGCCATGATGTATTCGAACAGCGCCCTGTTAGGGCCAGCTTCCGTGTGTACGCCGGCGCGCGCCTTGGCCAGGAGGATTCGCCGCACCGACCCGTCGATGTGGCTTTCGGTGAGATCCCCCTTGCGTACGGCGTCTCGCACAGCGCGGACGGATGCGTCCAACCCCGTCGGCGTGAGTACCATGTCGGCGCCGGCGCGCAACGGGAAGGTGATGCGCTCCGGCAGGGTATACTCGTTCTGGAGCGCACCCATCGCGACGTCGTCGGTGATCACCAGGCCGTCGAATTGCATCGTATCGCGCAGCAACCCGTGCAGCGCGTTCCGGCTAAACGTCGCCGGAATCGGCTCGGCATCCAGCGCCGGGATCCAGAGATGTGCGCTCATCACAGCCGCGGGGCGGACGTGTTTGTTCAGCACATACCGGTACGGAAACAGTTCGATGGCCTCCAGCGCGCGGCGATCGCCGGGGATCGTGCCCATCCGGCTGTGGGTGTCGACCGAGGTATTGCCGTGCCCGGGGAAGTGCTTCAGCGTCGTCATCACGCCGTGGGCCTGGGCCTCGCGGACAAACGCGGCGGCCATCTCGCCGACCAGCGTCGGGTCCTCACCGTACGAGCGGATGTTGATGATCGGATTGAGCGGATTGTTATTCACATCCACCACCGGCGCCAGGATCATGTTGACTCCCACGGCCCGGCTCTCTACGGCCGTCAGCCGGCCGGCGGCGGCGGCAAACACGAGGTCGCGCGTCGCGCCGAGCCCCATGTTCGAGGGCCACTCGGTGAGGTTATTGTCGTGCTGCCCGACGCCCCGCTCGTAATCGGCTGCAAAAAAGAGGGGCACGGCGGAGCGCGCCTGAAGCCGGCGCGTCTCCTCGAACAACTCCCGTGGCTCCATGGTGCGAGAGACCAGAAAACCGCCGACCGCATACCGGGTCACCGCCTCCATCCCCGCGTCGGCGCGGGTGCGGGCGGGCAGGTTGACGATAAACAGCTGGCCGATCTTCTGCTCGAGCGTCAACGAGGCCATCATCGAATCGACCCAGCGGGCCGCGCCGGTCGTGTCCGGTCGGAGCAGTGCCAGCACCTCGGGGTCGTAGTCGGAAAACAGGCTGTCGAGGGCGAGCTGGAAGGGATCGGTAGCCACGGAGGCCTCGGCTATCTGGCGCGCCGGCGCCGGCGTGTGCGTCCGCGGCGCAACGAGCACCCAGAGGGCGATGAGGGTGATGACCAGGAAGAGGCTCCCGAGTTGGAAGCCATCCCATCGAGCGATATGGCGCGTCCGTTCGATCCGAGTATCCGAGAAATGGGGGTTGCGAGACCTGCGATGCAATGTAACGATCGCACGCGAAAAAGTACTGCGTATAAGAGCCGGCGGTTTCAGATTTTTTGACGCGTATCTCACGGTATTTTCGGCACATAGCGCGTCACCCTATATTTCGGCTGACTTCCGCCCACCCATAACACAAAACGATGCTAGATCGGCTACGAAACGAAGGAAAGGAGATGCTCGCCGCCGTCCGCGGCATGGACCGCCAGACGGTGTTTGTGTGTGTCGCGGCGGCGGTGCTCATGATCACGCAATTTGTCTTCGGAAGCCGCACCCTTTTCCGGCAGGACATCGCACCCCATCTTTTCCCGGACGAGTGGGATCAGCTCGCCGGCTGGGGCTGGTGGTTCGGGATGCAGGGCCTCACCGGTTTCGTCATCCCCATCCTCTGCCTCCGACTCCTCTTCAAGCGCTCGCCGGCCGACATGGGCCTGGGCCTCGGAGATTGGAAGCTGG
This sequence comes from Rhodothermales bacterium, assembly GCA_034439735.1. Classification (NCBI taxonomy): domain Bacteria; kingdom Pseudomonadati; phylum Rhodothermota; class Rhodothermia; order Rhodothermales; species Rhodothermales bacterium. Next base: position 20,896 of record JAWXAX010000082.1, read on the forward strand.
CCTCTACCCTCGCGCTCCTCTACCTGCCGTTTGTTGTCGTGGGCACCTGGGTGCTGTCGGACAACCCGGACTTCCAGTCCCACTACCCCCACTACCAGCCGGCCGGCCGCCACTGGGGCCAGTTCTTCATCTACGAGGCGCTGTTCCTGTTTTACTGGTTCGGGTGGGAGTACCTCTGGCGCGGCTTCCTCCTCTTCGGCACCCGGCACACCTTCGGCCTCTACGCCATCCTCGTCCAGGCCCTCCCCTTCGCCGCCCTCCACGCCGATAAACCGACCGCCGAGGCCTACCTGTCCATCCTCGGCGGCATCGCCCTCGGCGCGCTCGTCTGGCGCTGCCGTTCCTTCTGGATCGCCGTCCCCATCCACGCGGTACAAATGTTCATCCTGGACTTCTGGTGCAGCCTCCGGATCCGGACGGAGGTCGATGGAATCGGACTCGCCTCACTACGCGACCTCCTAACCGCCTGGCTAAGCGGAGGTTGACACCCCCCCTGCCCCCCCTCCGTAAGGGGGGAGTTGACAGGAGCGAGAGTCCAAATAGAAATCTTCCGCAG
>JAWXAX010000083.1 GCA_034439735.1 Rhodothermales bacterium
CGCCATACCTGGCGTCTCCCCACGCCCACGTCACGCCAGCGTATTATACAGCGACCACCCCGCCACGACGGCGAACCCGAGGCACGAGATCCACAACATCACATCCCAGAACCGCCCCGGTTTCAGCCGCTCGTCCGTCCGCCGGTAGCGGAAGAACAGCGCCGCGATGCCCAGCATCGGCAACATGACTGCCTGGGCGACGCCGCTTGCGAGCACCATCGCGACGGGGGCCTGAAAGAAGAGATACGTGCCCAGGGCCAGAAACGGCCAGATACAGCTGATCCATTTCGTCCACCGCATACGCGTGGCCTCCGTGCCATCGTGGAATCCGAACAGCCCCAGGCCGTCCGCCACAAGCCGGCTATAGCCGGCGGCCACGACAAAAAAGGTCGAGTACAACACCGCGAACGCCCCGAACAGGAACACCCCGTGGGACCAGGTGCCGAACACCGGGACGTACATCTCGGCCAGCGTGCGCACCATGTCCCCGCCGGCGGGGTTGAGCCCCGTCCGCCAGAGGACGGCCGCGCCGAGCAGATAAAAGGCGACCGTGGCGAAGGTGTAGACGACGGCGGAGAGCCAGGCGTCCAGCTGGAGGACCCGGATCCAGCCCCGGGCGCGCTCGAGCCACTGGGGGGAGGCGTCGCGCGGGCCCGTGCTGCGAGCGTAGCCTTTTTCGAGGCACCAATACGGGTACATGAGCAATTCGCCGGCGCCCATCCCGATGATCCCGAACGCCGCGAGGGCCGTGATCATCGGGTTGATGCCGGCGGAGGCTGTGGCGGACACTGTGGCCGGCGGGAGCGAAAAGCGGAAGCCGTTGGCCAACTCGGCGCTCGTCACCGCCCAGTCGGTAAACTGGAGCATGACCACGGTCAGGACGGTCACGAGCGTGAACAGCACCACCAGGATCGTCGACACCGCCTGGATGAGTCCGAACCGGCCGAAGTACATCAGGATGGAAGTGACGACGGCGACGATGGTCGCCCACAGGTACGCATCGTTTGCGGGCGCTACAAGTTCAGTTCGGGCGATGGATTCGTCGTAGCGTTGTTGCGCTGCCGTGATATCTCTCGTGACATCGCCCGTGGCCATCGCCAGGTCCACCTGCGCGCGGACGCGTTCGTTCTGCACCTCGTTGTAGAGCGTGCCCTGCTCCGTCAGTGGCCGGCTGATCGCCAGCGCCTGCCCGACGCCGCCGACGATACCGCCCTGCTGGGTGACGATCAGCAGCGTCATCACGGCCCAATACCAGACCACCCAGTTCACCTTCCAGCGCGGCCCCGGCACCTTGTTGAGCGCCTCGAGCGGCGTTTCGCCCCAGGTGATCGTGTAGCGGCCCATCTCGACCTGCGTGAACACCTTGATGATACACCCGGCCACGATGAGCCACAGCAGCCAGAAGCCCGCTTCCGCCCCCACCTTCGTTGTCGCGATCAACTCACCCGACCCTACGATCGAGCCGGCGATGATCATCCCCGGGCCGAGCTTCGCGAGTGTGGCGAGGAGGGTACGCGGAGGGAGGGTGGGTACGGACATGGGCGCGTTTGATGACGTTACAACGAGGAATGTTAACAACGTTCAGCGATAGGCCACGGCCTGTTGCCGAGAGCTTCCCAGGCCATCGATGCCCAGTTCGACGACGTCGCCGGGTTTCAGGTACTGGGGTGGTTTGAATCCGAGGCCCACGCCGGCCGGCGTGCCCGTCGAAATGATGTCGCCCGGAAGGAGGGTCATGAACTGGCTGAGGTAGCTGACGACGGTCGGGACGTCGAAGATCATGTTGACCGTGTTGCCCTGCTGCTTGAACTCGCCGTTCACCTTGAGCCACATCCCGAGCCGGCCGACCTCTTCAATTTCATCTTTCGTGGCCAGGAATGGGCCGAGTGGGGCGAAGGTGTCGCAGCTTTTCCCCTTGACCCATTGCCCGCCGCGCTCGATCTGGAAGGCGCGCTCGCTGTAATCGTTGTGGAGGAGGTAGCCGGCGATGAAGTCTTCGGCGTCTTCCCGACTCACATGCGACGTTTTTTTCCCGATGACGATGGCGAGTTCGACCTCCCAGTCCGTTTTTTCGCTGTTTTTGGGGATGATAAGGTCGTCGTTCGGGCCTACGATGGCGGAGGTGGCCTTAAAGAAGATGACCGGCTCGGCCGGGGGCTGCAAGCCCGATTCCCGAGCATGGTCGACATAATTGAGCCCGATGCATACGATCTTGCTCGGCCGCGCGAGCGGGGGCCCGAGGCGGGTGCCGGCGGGGACGGTGGGGGCCGTGGCGGCATGGACGGGCAGCCAGGCGTCGAGCAGGTCCAGGCCGTCGCCGGCGAAGAAGGCTTCGTTGTAGTCGTCGGCCACGGCGCTGGCGTCGATCATGCGGCCGTCTTCCAGCAGGACGCCAGGGCGTTCCTGGCCGGGGGCTCCAAAGCGGATCAGTTTCATGGAGGGTAGATTGGGTGGAAAAGATGCAAGGTGGGGGATGTTACGCTTGCGCGAAGGCAAAGTGCAAAATGCAAAGTGCAAAATGCGGTGCCAATCCCGGTTTCGACAGCCATTCTGTTCGAGGGGTTGTGTATTTTGGGGCCGATCCAAACTGGAACCGCACACGGATGTCAAATTGTCTAATCGTAGCGCTTGGCGGCGCGTTGGGCGCGATGGCGCGGTACGGGACCTCGCTCGGCGTCATTCGCCTGGTCGAGAGCCGGGCGCCGCTGGCGACCTGGGCGGCTAACCTGGTGGGCTGCCTGCTGATCGGGTTTCTGGCGCCGATGGCGGACAGGCTGCCGATGAGCGAGGACATGCGGCTGCTGATTTTTGTGGGGTTTATTGGATCCTACACCACGTTTTCGACCTTCAGCCTCGACACCCTGTTGCTCTGGCGCGAGGGGCAGATCGGGTTGGTGTTGCTTAATATGGTCGGGAGCGTCGTGGCCGGCGTGGTGATGGTGTGGGTGGGGATGAAGTTGTACGAGGCCATTCTTGGGTCGTGACGTATCTGGCGCCTAAATCCTGCTGCAAAGGCTATCCCACTCTGTTGCTACTTCAGGTGATGCCCACGTGTTTTGCTCTGCTGCAGTTCCAGTTGCCGATGTGGGAGGCTGGGGTTATTTTGGGATATCGGGCTCCGAATAGTCCACTCTCGAAGCTTCAAACGCTAATCCTTACCGCCATGTCATCCTCCAACGTGAACCGCAGAGATTTTATGCGTCTTTCCGCCCTGGGCACTACAGTCCTGGGAATGGGCGTGAACCCCTTTGAGGCGTCTGCCAGGCCCGTGGCGCCGAGCGACAAAATCACCGTCGGCATGATCGCCGTGGGCGCGCGGGCACACGGGCTCATCGATCTGATGCAGCGGTATCCCGACGTAGAAATCGTTGCGGTTTGCGATGCCTATAAGGGCCGCATCGAACGCGCAATCAGCCGGACGGAAGGACGAGCGAAAGCGATCGCCGATTATCGCGAAATGATTCAACGCGCCGACATCGACGCCGTTGTCATCTCTTCGCCGGATCACTGGCACTACAGGCATTCGGTGGACACTTTGAACGCCGGCAAACATGCCTACATCGAAAAACCGCTGACCTACACGATCGACGAGGGGATGGAGATCGTAAAGGCTCAGAAGAAGAATGGGCTGGCCGTTCAGGTGGGTAGCCCCGGCCCCAATAGCATACTGGCCACGCAAGCCCGCGACATGATCGCTGCCGGCAAACTCGGCCAGGTAACCATGATCCGGGCGTATAACAACCGCAACACGGCCTCCGGCGCATGGATCTACCCCATTCCACCCGATGCGTCGCCGGAAACGGTAGACTGGAACCTCTTCCTGGGCTCCGCGCCCAAGCTCCCCTACGACGACGAACGCTTTTTCCGCTGGAGATGTTATCGGGACTATTCAGGGGGGATATCCACCGATCTCTTCGTACACACCTGCACCACCATCAATTACATCATGGGCGCCGATATGTGCGACAGCGTAGCCGCCATGGGGGGCCTCTATCGGTGGAAGGATAGTCGCGATGTGTCCGATACCATCAATGCATCGTTGAGATATCCCCAGGGATTTATGGTCTCTCTGAGCGGGACGGCGAACAACGAGGGCGGCGGAGGAGAGGGCATGCAGATTCTGGGTACCGAAGGCACCCTGATCCTGGGGCGCGACCTGACATTCATTCCGGAACGGGTCAATGAAGACAATGGCTGGATCGTGAATAGCTGGCCGGAGCAGTTAGAAAAAGACTATTACGCGGATCTGGCGACGCTGCATGAAGAACGCCCGGCGACCCGCCCGGCCGGCATCCGCGAGGGGAGGGAGGTCTACTCCTCGGAAGGAATGGATGGCATGTACTCCCACATGCTGGAATTCTTTGATGCCGTTCGGAATGGCACGCCCACGAAAGAGGATGCCCTGGTCGGGCATCATGCCGCTGCCTGCGCGCATATGATAAACCAGTCAATCGATTCGGGACGCACGGTGCATTGGGACCCATCGACGCACGGGCTGGCGACATCGGAGTGAGGCCGAGCAGTATGTATCCGAGCTTGTAGAGAGGATAACCCATAGCAGCGAAACCACTACATGTCTTACATTTACACCTGGTAGGTCATGTGTGAGGCCGATGGCCATTTCACCAGAACAGAACTGGAGCGCCGTGTCGGGCGCCTCGTAACGGCGCCCGATCCTCCTTTCTCAAGACGTTTTTCTCTGCTTCGCCGTCTACGCGCTGACCGTGTTCCTCCCCATTCGAAGGGTCTCGGCGGCGCATTCGACCCGCGAGCGGCCGCCTCCAGCCAGGCCATGATTTCTTCCGGGGTCTGTGGATGATGACCTTACATCTCACGATGCTTTCGTTCGGCCGCCCGTGCAAAAATACGCCGAGCATCGTCCCGGAGTACAGGTTGTTCATCGCGTGGACTCCGGATTTGGGCGTCTGCGCCGAAGTTACGGCGATCGAGGTAGGATGCTAAGACGATTCAAAAACCCGTATATTGACGTCCGGACCATTCCTATCGACCTTTCACGCTTGCTCCACCCCTTCGCGGCCTCGTATGCGTCTCCCACACGTTTATCTATGCCTGCTTGTTGCCCTGTCGTCGGTTGCCACCGCGCAGACACGCCTCCATGAAACGCCTGCAACGGGCATCGCCGGCTTCGGCGCGTCCTTCGTCATCGACGGCGACCGGATCGTCGCCACCCGCTCGGGGCTCAGCACCATGTTTCCCGAGCCGCCGAATCAGACGGGGGCGGTGATGGTGTACGAAAAGCAGGATGGGGAGTGGACGCAGCTGGCCTCCCTCACCCCTGAGGATGTGACGGTGAGCGATCTCTTCGGGACCGGTCTGGCCGTTTCGGGCGACTGGATGGCGGTTTCCGCCCCGATGGCGGACGCCGGGTGCGGCGCCGTCTATGTCTACCGCCGCGCCGGCGACAGCTGGAATGAAGTGCAGAAACTGGGTCTGGCCAACTGCTCGTCGCCGCAGCACCTGGGCCAGGCGCTGGTGTTTATGGGCGACCATCTGATTGCCGGCGCGCCCGAGTTTGGCGAAGGCTGGGGGATGCTGGTTGTGTATGCGCGGGATGCGGCCGGCGTATGGGCGGAAGCCCGCCGGCTGGAAGGCGGGGCGGACGAGGCCAACACGGGTTTCGGGACGATCCTCGCGGCGAACGACGGAAATCTCTTTGCCGGCACGCCCCTGGCCGGGGGAACAGGCGTCGTGCATCACTTTGCGGGTGCGATGGGCCCGGGTACTCGGGTGGCGCCCGCGGATACAACCCTGCGATTCTTCGGGACAAGCGTGTCCGCAACCGATGCCGAAGTATACGTCGGGGCGCCCGGGTTGAGTATGCAATCGAATTCAAGGCCGGCGCCTGGCGCGGTGGTGGCGCTGCGCGCGGCCGGGTCCGCCTGGCAGGAGGCGGCTACTCTGCGCATGGATGCGGCCGACGTTGAGGCGCTGTCGATCGGCATTTCGAGCGACTTCGGGTTTGGCCACGCCGTGCAGGCGGTGGGCAACGAGTTGTGGGTAAGCTCGCTGCTGTCTGGCAACACCGTCGGCAGCCTGTTTGTGTATCGGCGCGAAGACGCCTCCGGGGCCTGGATGCGGACGCAGCAGCTGCTCGAGCCGCGCCTGCCGGGCTTCGCGTCATTCGGGGATCGGATCGCGGCATCCAGCCGGCTCGCGCTGGCCGTGGCGCCCCGGTCGGACTTTGGCAACGGGCGGATTTATCTGATCGAGCGCGGCACGTCGGACGCATGGAGCATCACCACCCACCTCGCCGACACGGGCCGGATGCTGACGGCGATTACGGGTGAGCGGACCGAGTGTCAGGACGGGAAGGTGGGCGAGTTTTCGTGCGCCGATGTGGATCTGATGGCCTTCCTGCCTGTCGCCGATGTGGGGGGAAGCGCCGGCGACATCGTGAACGACCTCTGGGGATGGACCGATCCCGAGACGGAGCGCGAATACGTGGTCATCGGTCACTCGTTCAGCACGTCGTTTGTCGACATCTCCGACCCTGAGAATCCGCGCCTGCTCGGGACGATGCCGGCCACCGAGGGCAGCAAGCCCAACGCCTGGCGCGATGTGAAGGTGTACGCCAACCACGCCTTTGTCGTGGCCGACGGCACCGGGCAACATGGCATGCAGGTGTTCGATCTCACCCAGCTCCGCGGCCTGGAGGGCGAGCCGAAGACATTCGCCCAGACAGCCCATTACGACGGCGTCGCGAGTGCGCACAACGTCGTCATCAACGAAGATACCGGCTTTGCGTTTATCGTAGGCGCCAACGGCGGCGGAACGACCTGCGGGGGTGGGTTGCACATGGTGGACATCCGGGATCCGCGTAACCCGAAATTCGCCGGTTGCTTCAACGATCAATCATCCACCGTAAGCGGCCGCGGCTACAGCCACGACGCGCAGTGCGTGATCTACAAGGGCCCCGACGAGGCCTTTATCGGCCGAGAGATCTGCTTTGGCTCCAACGAGACGGCGTTGTCGATCGCCGACGTGACGGAAAAAGCGAATCCGGTGCCTCTAGCCACGGTTTCGTTTCCCGATGTGTCCTATGCCCACCAGGGCTGGCTGACCGATGATCATCGCTACTTCTACATGAACGATGAGGGGGATGAGCTGGCGAACGAACTCGAAGGGACGCGAACGATCATCTGGGACGTGACCGAGCTGGAGGATCCCGTGCTGGCCGGCTTCTACTTCGGAGAGACGAAGGCGAGCGACCACAACCTCTACGTGCGGGACAATCTGCTGTATGAATCGAACTATGTAAGCGGGCTGCGCATCATGGATATCAGCAATCCGGTCGCGCCCCGCGAGGTCGGCTATATCGATACCGTGCCCTGGGGGCAGAACGACCCGGGGTATGCCGGCTCCTGGAGCAATTACCCGTATTTCAAGAGCGGCGTGATTCCGGTATCGAGCATCAAGGAGGGGCTGTTTCTGGTGAGATATACCCAGGAGCTTGTGCCGTGATCGACACGTCGGCTTCGTGTGGTTGTTGAGGAAAGGAGGACGGGTGGAGGAAACCTGGGATACGGTTTTTAGTAGGTTTTGTACAGGTACTTCTTTTTGCATCAAGTGCACGGCTCGAGCGCCTGCAGGCGCTCGGGCGGTGATCCCACGTCCATCTTGATCCAACGAGACCGCCATGGCTACAAAACAAACACCTCCCCTGTTTGCAAATCGATTACTCGAAGCGCTGACCCGGACACATATTGCCGTTCCGCTAACGATTTTTTACGGGGCCGCCATCGGGCTGATTGGGTATTCGGTGTACGCTGGCCTGGTCGCGCCGTGGGCCAATGTCTGGTTGGTAATTGCCGGCCTGGTGTTCTTCACCCTCGTAGAATATCTCATCCATCGTTATCTATTTCACATCGGCACCGACACCCCCGCAAAGGAACGGTTTCAGTATCTGTTTCATGGGGTCCATCACGAACATCCTCGGGACACCTCTCGCCTCGCGATGCCGCCGGTGGTGAGCGTCCTTGTCGCTTCCGCGCTGTTCTTATTCTATCGCCTCATCATGGGGGTTTATGGGCTCCCGTTTACCGCTGGCTTCATGGCCGGCTACGCGAGCTACCTGTGCGTCCATTACGCGGTGCACGCCTTTAAGCCGCCGCGCAATTTCTTGAGAGCACTCTGGGCCCACCACGCCATCCACCACTACCAGCAGCCCGAGGCGGCGTTCGGGGTGTCGTCGCCGTTATGGGACGTGCTTTTGGGGACGATGCCGGTGGGGAAGGAAAAAGTGAAAAGTGAAAAGTGGGTAGCCCTATTCTTACACCTCAAACCTTGCGCCTTTGCCCTGTCACAGGTAGTGACGCACATCCGTCGCGATCATGCCGGCTTCGTGCGCCGCCTGTATGCCCATGTCGGCGTCTTCGAAGACCTGACAAAATTCGGGTGGGATGCCGATTCGGCGGGCGGCTTCGAGGAATATGTCGGGTGATGGCTTGGGCTTGACGGGATCATCGGCGGTGACGACGGTGACGAATCGGTCCAGGAGCCCGACCACGCGGAGCGACAGGGTGACGGTGGCGCTCGGTCCGCCGGAGGCGACGGCCATCGGCAGAATGCCGTGGTAGCGGTCGACGACGTCGGTGACGAGGCGGATGGGCTGGACGGTGAGCAGCAATTCCCGCGCGCGTTTCTCCTTTTCTTCCGTAAAGGCCCATACGTCGATCGAGGTGCCGAACCGGTCGTTGTAACGCCGGAGGATGCCGTCGGTGGGCACGCCTTTTAAGTCTTCTAGAAAGTCATGCGGGCAGCTGACGCCAAACGCGGCGAAGGTATCGTGCCAGCACGTCCAGTGGAGGGGCATGCTGTCGACAAGCGTGCCGTCGCAGTCGAATATGAGGCCGCGGATGTGGTCGGGGACGAAAAGCATTGGATTAGCGATTAGCGATCAAACGATTAGCGATTGGTGATTTGGTGTGCGTTGGCTTCTGCTTCAATGGCCTCGGTGAGTTGGATGACGACCTCGGGATGGGCGGCTGCTACGTCGAAGCGTTCGTAGGGGTCTTCGCGGAGGTCGAAGAGTTCGGCGGCGTCCCCCTGGATGCGCAGTTTCCAGCGGGTGTCGCGGACGGCTTCGATGTGTTCGCCGTTGGCGTAGTAGAGGTAGTTGTGAGGGGTGGGGCCGGCTTCGGCGAGGAGGCCCCAGATGTCGCGTCCGTCGATGACGCGGTCGGCGGGGATTTCGGCGCCGGCGAGGCGAAGCAGGGTGGGGTAGAGGTCGAGCGTGGAGGCCATTTCGGTGGATACCGTCGCGGCCGGGATGCGGCCGGGGAAGCGTACGATTCCGGGCACGCGGTGGCCTCCTTCCCAGGTGGTGCCTTTGGCGCCGCGGAGGGGTCCGGTGCTGCCGGCGTCCCAGCGCTGGATGGCGTCGCTGTCGGTGTCGTACATGCGAGGCGGCATGTTGCTCCAGGGGCCGTTGTCGCTCGTGAAAATGAAGAGGGTGTTTTCGGCGAGGCCGAGTTCATCGAGCGTCGCCATGAGTTGGCCGACGGACCAGTCGATCTCTTCGATCACATCCCCGTATCGCCCGCCGGCTGATCGTCCCGCGAACTCAGGTGAGGCGTAAATGGGGAGATGCGGCATGGAATGCGGCAGGTACAGGAAAAACGGCTCTTCGCCCGAGTCGCGGATGAAGCGAACGGCCTCGTCGGTATAGCGGCGGGTGAGGGTGGTCTGGTCGACGGGGTACTCGTCGGCCGGCTCGGTACCCCGGTAGAGGCGAAGCGGGCGTTCGGTTTGCACCCAGGGCGGCATCATGTCGTTGCTGTACAGGATGCCGTAATACTGATCGAACCCATTGGCCGTCGGGAGTTGGTGGGGCTCGACCCCGAGGTGCCATTTCCCGATCGCCGCCGTGCGGTAACCGCGCTCCTTGAGGGCTTCCGCGAGGGTAATTTCCGAGGGCCGGATGCCGGTGGTGTCATCGGGGCCGAGGACGTACGGGATGCCGGTGCGCATCGGGTAGCGCCCGCTGAGCAGGCTCATCCGGGAGGGGCTGCAGAGGGCGGACGGCACGTAAAACGAGGTCAGCTTCACCCCTTCGGCCGCCAGCCGGTCGAGGTTCGGGGTAAGGATGGTGGGATGGCCATAGATCCCGAGGTCGCCGTAGCCAAGGTCGTCGGCGAAGACGAGGACGATGTTTGGCGGCCCGGACGGCGTCGGGTCGGTCGCGGCCTGGCAGCCGGCAAAAAAGAGGATCAGCAGGAGGTATCGCATGGCATGGAGGGGCGAGGCAAGTAGGGGCGCACGGCCGTGCGCCC
>JAWXAX010000084.1 GCA_034439735.1 Rhodothermales bacterium
GGGCAGTTCCAGCGGTGTTTCGAGTTCGTAACTCTGGCCCCGGTACCGGAGGTCGACGAATGCCTCTACACGCCGGCCCGTCTCTGCGGTCGGCCGGCGAGCGAGGAGGATGCCACACAGCCTCGCGACGCCTTCGGCGAGCGGCGCCGGGTTTTCAAGCAACGCTTCAGCCGGCCGGTGGATGGCGTGGGAGGCGTCGCTCACGACGTCCGCCATCAACAGTCCCAGCGCGCTCAGCACGCCGGGATGAAGCGGCACAAGGATGCGGCGCATGTCCAGCGCCGCGGCGAGGTCGGTGGCGTGGAGCGGGCCAGCGCCGCCAAACGGCATCAGGAGGTACGCCCGTGGATCGTGGCCGCGCTCGACCGATACGCGGCGAAGCGCCCGCTCCATGGTGGCGTTGGCGATGCGGACGATGCCCAGTGCGGTGTGTTCGACCGATTGGCCGAGGGGTTCGCTGATCCGTCCGATGGCCTGCCGCGCGGCCTCGACATCCAGCGCGCGCCCGTCGCCGTGTTGGAACGCCCCGGGATGGAGCCGGCCGAGGACCAGGTTCGCGTCGGTGACGGTGGGTGCGATGCCGCCGCGTCCGTAACAGGCCGGCCCGGGACGTGCGCCGGCGCTTTCGGGCCCCACGCGCAGGGCGCCGCCGGCGTCCACCCGCGCCATGCTGCCCCCGCCGGCGCCTACAGTGTGAATGTCGATCGTCGGGAGGCGTAGCGGTAGGCTGTCGATGTGGCTCTCGGGCGACCGGGGCACTTCACCGGGGCACAACGCCACGTCGGTGCTCGTGCCGCCCATGTCGAAGGTCATCAGCCGGGGCCGCTCGTCCCCGGTGGCCTGGCGGGCTAGGGCAAAAGCACCCACGACGCCGCCGGCGGGGCCGCTCAGCACCAGCCGCGCCGCCTGGTCTGCCGCCAGGTCCAGGTCGATCGCGCCGCCGTTCGACTGCATGATGCGTACGCTCCGACGTCCCAACGCCCGGCCCAGCCGGTTCAGATACCGGGCTACGAGGGGCTGGACATACGCGTTGATGACCGTAGACGCTACGCGTTCGTACTCGCGGTACTCCGGCAGCAAGGTACTGCTCAGGGTGATGAAGGCGTCCGGCAACTCCTCCCGCACTATCGCCGCCGTCCGTAGTTCGTGTTCCGGGTGGAGGAAGGAGAAGAGGTAGACGATGGCGATGCTCTCGACGCCGGCCGCCCCCAGCGCCAGCGCTTCGCGTCGGACGGCCGCTTCATCGAGGGGCTGGACGACCTGTCCGGCGCTGTCGATGCGCTCCGGGATGCCCCGCCGCCAGGGCTGGGGCACGATCGGTTCGGGCCGCGTGGATTCCAGGCGGTACAGGTGCGGGCGATGCTGCCGGCCGATCGCCAGCACGTCTGTGAATCCTTCCGTAGTGAGCAGCCCCGTTCGTGCGCCGCGGCGTTCGAGCAGGGCATTTGTCGCCACGGTGGTGCCGTGCACCACGAGGGCCTCGTCGGAGGCCCCGAGGCGTTCGAGCCCCGCGAGGATGCCGGCGCTCTGATCGTCCGGCGTCGTCGGTACCTTGAGCACCCACAGGACGCCCTGTTCGAGCAGCACAAAATCAGTAAACGTCCCCCCGACGTCGATCCCTATGAGCGTCGTGTGTGGCATGGGCTACCGAGCGCCAAGGTCCCGGCCTCCGTTGGTGCAAAAGGTGCCCTCGACGGGTCGGCAGCGACAGGGGTAGAGCGCGGAGGGGGGTTCGGGTTGGAGCAACGGCTCGATCAGGTCCGCCATAGCCTCGATTAGCCCGGGATGATCGTGCGGTACAGGCACCCGGAAGAAGGCCATGCCCTCGGCTTCGACCTCTTCCCTGAAGTCAATGTCCAACTCGGCGAGCGTTTCCGACTGCTCGTGGAGGAAGCTGATGGGCTCTACGACGAGGCGCCTGGCGCGGACGGCCTTGACGTGCGCCGCGTTGTCGGGCTGCGTCCAGGCGATATTGCGGTTGGCGTGGTTCTGATATCCGATCGTGTATTTCACGCCCAGCAAGCCGGCAATCTCCCGGCAATTCTCCTCCACGTATTGATCGTACCGGCTGCCGGCCTCGATGTATTTCATCGGGGTGCCGTGGGCGGAAAAGTACAGCAGGGTATCCGGGTCGTGCAGGTCGATACCCGCATCGGCGGTCGACCGCGCGATGTGGTCCGCCCGCATGCGTACGTAGGCTGACGACGCATGCCAGCCCGAGATGCCCCGCACAGGGCCCGAAAAGCCCTGTTCCGCGGCGGCCTCCCACACCGCGTTAAGGGCAGCGACGTTTGTGGTGACGCCGCAGAGGGGGTAGACGGAAAAGCCGACCAACTGGTCGGCGCCATCGGCCAGGGCGTCGCGCACGACCTCGGCGATCGTCGGGGACGTGAATTGCATGCCCGTGTAGGCGCGGACATCGTGGCCGCGGGCCGCGAGCCGTGCCTCGACCCGTTCGGTCTGCTGGTGCGCCTGCCCATCCAGCGGCGAGCCACCGATCTTTTTATAATCCTCGATCAACCCCGGTGCGCGGCGTTCGGCGAGCTCGCGGCATCGGCGGCGCAGCGCTTCTTCGTTCGGGTATTCCTCGAGTGGGGCGTTGGTGTAGAAGATGCGTTCGAGGAAAGGCACCACGACTTCGGCCGTCGCCTCGGCCGGCTCGCCGAAGTTCAACAGGATGATTCCGGTGCGGGGCATGTGGGGGGATCAGGATTTGGGGAGATAGGCCATCACTTCGCCGGCGGCGCGTTCGCCATCGCGGATGCAATCCGGGATGCCGACGCCGCGGTAGGCCGCGCCGGCGAGAAAGCAGCCCGGATGGCGGCGCAGCCCGATGTCGATACCCGCCACGCGATCCACATGACCGACAGCATAGTGGGGCATCGAGGACGACCATCGTTGCACAACGTGGAAGAGCGGGGCGGCCGTGATGCCGAGCACGTCGCGGGCTTCGCTCACGGCGATCCGCACCAGGCGATCGTCTTGCGGATCGGTCGAGGCACTGTTCGAGGCACTGTTCGAGGCATTGCTCGAGCCGGTGCTGGCTCCGTTGATGAACATCCGCAGGAGCACTCGGCCGGCGGGCGCGCGGTCCGGTAACTTCGTGGACATCCAGGTACACGCACGTACGGCGCGTCCCTCGCTGCGCGGGGTGATGTAGCCGTAGGCATCGAGCGGGTGGTCTACATCGACTCGGTCATACGCCAGGAAAACCGCATCCATCGAGCCATAGGGAATGGTATCGAGCCGCTGGGCGATTTCCGGAGCCCACGGGCGGAGCAGATTGGCCGAGACGAAGGAGGGTGTCGCGGCGATGAAGGCATCGCAGGTCACGGCGCGTGCGCCTTCCAGCTCCAGCGTGTACCCGGCGCCTTTCCGGCTGATGCCGGCCACCCGTATGCCCGTGCGAACTTCCGAGAGCGCGGCGGCGACGGCTTGCGGGAGGCGGCGCATGCCGCCGGCGAGTGAGACAAACGGCGTGGTCGCCGCGGGTTCAACGGCGGGGGCCGCCTGGAGGCCACGGAGGATGCCCCCGTGAATGCGTTCGAGCCGGCGGAGTTGCGGAAAGGTGGCCATCAGGCTGATGGCATCCCCATCGCCCCCGTAAATGCCGCCCAGTAGCGGATCGACGAGTCGGGAGAAGGCCTCCTGGCCGAGCCGGCGGGTGATGAAGGCGCCGACCGACTCGTCGTCGTCGCCATATCGGGCTGGCAGGACGTAGTCGAGCGCCGCGCGCATCTTACCGGCCGGCGAAAGCAGCGGGCTGCGCGCGAGCGGGCCGAGGCGGGCCGGCACGAGGCCGCTGAGTCCTTCGGGAAGCGGATAAAACGACCCCTTGAAGTAGATCCGACTCCCCATCCGGCCGGGGTCTGTGTTGGTGCCGATGATCTCGCTCCCGAGTCCGATCGCCTCGCAGAGGCGGATCCCTTCGGGTTTCCGCGCCAGGAAGATGTCCGGCCCGCGCTCGATCGTGAACCCGTCGCGGTACACGGTGTCGATCTTCCCGCCGACCTCGGGCGCCGAATCGAACACCATCACGCGCAGATCCATCCCCAGACCGCTTGCCGACCGCTCGAGGGCATAGGCCGCGGCGAGACCGCTGATGCCGGCCCCGATCACCGCTACCGTTTTTCGACTCATGTTGCGCGTCGCCATACGGCTTTACCTACAAAGAAGGGGCCGAGTTTTTCAAGAAACTCCGACGTCTGTCGTGTGCGGCGCATGTGCTGGACGACCATCGACAGCGGATAGAGTTCTTTGCCCATCAAGCCGGCGATGAAGTCGTTGTCGTTTACATCGAACCCGTGGCAGGCGAGCCGGATGTCGTGCGCATGGTCCGCCCGGCCGTAGGCCATCCCGATGCCGCCGTGCTCCATAAGCATCGCGCGCTGTTCCTCGCGGGGCAACTGCTCGAAACGCCCGCTGCGGCGCAGCGGGTACCAGACCGCCCAGGGCCAGTCCGGGTGCGTCGCATGCCGGATCGGTCGCTCGACCAGGACCTCGTCCAGATCGGTTTCGTACCCGATCGTGTAGGTTCGTCCGAAAAGCGTAAATTCCGGCTTAAACGTAAGGTCCGAAAACGGATGCCGATGCACGAGCGGGCGGACGACGTCCACGAAATAGTTGGCGTCCTCACTGAATGTCAGCAGCCCGACGCCGGTAGGGTCGTTTAACTCCTCGTAGAGGACCCCATGGATAACGCTGTCTTCGAGCGTTTCTACGATCCGATGGGTGTGCTGGCAGCCGGAAAAGGCCAGCATTTGCATATACAGCCGGCGATCGGAGGCCAGTTCCGCGCCGTCGGCGGCCTTTCCTTTTTCACGCAGGTCGAGCCCCTTTTTTTCGGGAATCGCGATATCGAGTGCCATGAGGGGATGGATTCAAGGTTCAAAGTCAAGGTTCAAGGTACAAAAGCGTGCATGCAAACATCCTTAAACCTTCAACTTCAAACCTTAGACCGATTTACATGATCGAAAGGGATACAACGATGCGCAACTATCTTTGGATCTGCCTGGTGCTTCTCGGACTCGGCCAGCCGGCGCGGCTCGCGGCGGCGCAGGTCGCTGGCGTCGATGTCCTGCACTACGTATTCGAGCTGACGCTGAGCGACGAGGCCGACCGGATCGAGGGCGAGACGACGCTTACGGCACGATTCACGCGCCCCGATGTCGCCGCGTTGCCCCTGAACCTGGTCTCGCCCACCGGGCCCGCCGAAACAGGCATGCGGGTCGATGCGGTACTCGAAGATGGCCGGCCGATCCGGTTCAACCAGATCGAGGACCGACTTCTACTTACCCTGTCGTCACCCTCGCAGGCCGGTGAGGAGCGCGTCTTCACCATTACCTATGCCGGCACGCCGACTGACGGGCTAATCGTCTCCCGAAACCGGCACGGCAACCGCACCTTTTTTGGCGATAACTGGCCCAACCGGGCGCGGCACTGGCTGCCTACGATCGATCATCCCTCCGACAAGGCGACCTGCGAATTTGTCGTCCGCGCGCCGGCCGGCTACCAGGTGATCGCGAACGGACGGCTCGTCGAAGAAACGGACCTGCCCGGCGGCATGCGCCTTACGCACTGGAAGACGGAGGCGTCGTTGCCGACCAAGGTGATGGTGTTCGGGGCGGCCCGTTTCGCCGTACGCCACGAGGGCGAATACCAGAACGTGCCCATCCAGTCGTGGGTGTACCCCGAGGATCGCGAGGCCGGCTTCCACGACTTCGGGGTGACGCTGGACATGCTCCGCTTCTTCGAGCAGCGGATCGGGCCGTTTCCCTATGAGAAACTCGCTAATGTGCAGTCTAAGACGCGGTACGGCGGGATGGAAAACGCCGGCGCGATCTTCTACAACGAAAACGCGATCACCGGCGAGCGCGCGAACGCGGTGACGGTGGCCCACGAGATTGCCCACCAGTGGTTCGGCGACTCGGTCACGGAAGCCGATTGGCCCCATATCTGGCTGAGCGAGGGGTTTGCCACCTACTTCGCCGAGTTGTATTTCGAGCACACCCTCGGCCGTGAACGATTGCAGGAAGGCATGGCCGAAGCGCGGGCCGCCGTGCTGGGATTTTATCGCCGCAACGCCGGCGCGCCGCTCGTCAATCCGGCTCCAACCGATCCGAACGAACATCTCAATACCAACAGCTACCAGAAAGGCGCCTGGGTGCTGCACATGTTGCGCGGCCTCCTCGGCGAGGAGGCCTTCTGGGCCGGCATCCGCGCGTACTACGCCACCTACCGCGACGCCAACGCCACGTCCGCCGACCTCCAGCGCGTCATGGAAGAGGCCTATGGGAAGGAACTCGGGTGGTTCTTTCAGCAGTGGCTCGAGCGGCCGGGGCACCCGAAGGTGGCCGTGTTATGGACGTACGACGCGGGGCAGGTCGTCGTGACGGTGAACCAGACCCAGCGCGAGGCGCCCTTCCGGTTTCCGCTCACACTGGCGCTCGGGTCGGCGCCTGGCGCGCGGCGTGAGACCGTGGACATTTCGGGCGTTTCCGAGCGGTTTTCGTTCACCGCGTCCGGGCCGATAGATCGCATCGTGGTGGATCCGGATGGTGCCGTGCTGCTCGAAGAAGACCTATAGCGGCGGCTCGAATGGTCGATACCTCTCTGAGAATGCCATTTGGACAACAGAGGGTAAGGCCCTTGATGATCATACCCGATACACAGGCTGCGGCGCCAGAATCTCCGAACGGAAACGCGTCGGATGAGGGGGCCGTGCTGCGCGCCCTGCAAGAAGAATTGCGTGAAACGAGGCTGCTCTTCGGCGAGATGCAGCGCCTCGTGAACCTGGGGACCTGGAGCTACTACCCATCGGATGGGCGCATCGTATGGTCGGACGAGGTGTTTCGCATCGCCGGCTTTGCCCGAGAACAGGGCGAACCCGACTTCGATGGCTACCTCCAGCGGATTCATCCAGAGGATGCACCTATGTTTCTGGATGTGGTCCAACGCGCGCTCCAATGCAACGAAGCCTATACGATCAAACATCGGTTGCTGCTGCCCGATGGGCAGATCAGATGGACGATCAGCAGCGGACGCGTTTTATATGACGATCAGGGCCAACCGGTCAAGCTGATCGGTACCCTTCAGGATATCTGCAAGCAGGAAGAAATCAGCCGGGCGACGCGGGATTCCGAACAGCGGCTGCGCTTTCACATCGAACATTCGCCTCTGGCGTATATCGAGTGGGGTAGGAACTTCAACGTGGTCGAATGGAATCCGGCGGCGGAGCGCATGTTTGGTTTCACACGCGATGAAGTCATCGGGATCATTCCTGGAATGTTTCCTGTGGAGGAGAAGGAGAAGGTGATCGCCCTGACCCGAACCTTACTGGCCGGGCAGGGGGGGACCTACAGCGTGAACACCAACCAGACAAAAGCCGGCAAACGCATCACCTGCGAGTGGTTCAATACGACGCTGCGTTCGGCGGATGGACAGGTGGTGGGCGTTAGTTCGATCGTGCAGGACATCACGCAACGCATCGAGGCGGAGCAGGCCCTGATGGATTACGCGCGCGAGCTAAAAAAGACGCGCGACCAGGCGGAGAGCGCCACCCTTGCCAAGAGCGCCTTCCTCGCGAACATGAGCCATGAAATCCGGACGCCGCTGAACGGCGTGATCGGCATGGCAAGTCTGCTGAGCGAAACCGAGCTGTCGAGCGAACAGAGCGATTTTGTTTCGACCATCCTCGTCTCCAGCGAGACGCTGCTCGGCATCATCAACGACGTGCTGGATTTTTCGAAGATTGAAGCCGGCAAAGTCGAACTCGAGCGTCTGCCCGTATACGTACACGACCTGATCGAAGGCTCGCTCGATCTCCTGGCGACCCGTGCCGCGGACCACGGTCTGGAATTGCTGTACGAACTGGAGCCTGGAATCCCGAAGCGCATCTATACCGACCCTACGCGCCTGCGCCAGATCCTGGTCAACCTCCTGGCGAATGGCGTCAAGTTTACCGAGTGCGGAGAGATCGAGGTCCGCGTCGGCGCTGAAGAACGGGCAGACGGCAGGTACACCCTTCATTTCACCGTACGAGACACGGGGATCGGGATCCCGCCGGAGAAGGTCGATCGGTTGTTTCGATCGTTCTCGCAGGTCGACGCCTCCACCAACCGCAAGTACGGCGGCACGGGTCTGGGGCTGTCGATCTCCTTCAGGCTGGCGGAGTTGATGGGGGGGACGATGTGGGTGGAGAGTGTCGAGGGGGTGGGTACCACGTTTCACTGCACGATCGTCGCGGATGCCCTACCCGGCGATACCGGCGAGGCGGATCGCGCCTTCCCGGTGGCGCAGCGGATCCTGCTGCTCGAACCCCATCCGCAAAGCCGCGCGATACTCAGCCGCCGGCTGGTCGCGATGAATCTGGTCGTCGAACCCTGTGCAAGCGTCGCGGAGGCACAGTCCAGGATCCTGTCGGCCAGGTTTGATGCCCTCATCATCGATAGCCGGCTGACGCGCGAAGAAGCCGGCCAATTAAACACGACGCTTGCTGCCTCCTGCGTGCACGTGCCGGTGCTGGCCATGGTGTCTCTGGGAGGCGATTCCGGCAACCGCACCCTGCCGGCGGATGTGTACCTTCACCGTCCAGTGCGGGTGCTGGGGCTGTTCACGAAACTCCAGGAGACCTTTTCCAAGAAGCCGTTTACCCATCTCAGCGCGGCCGCCGGCCTTTCCGTGGCCGATACGCGGGTGCTCGTGGCGGAAAAACACCCGCTCCACCAGCGACTCGTGCTTAAGATGCTGGGCGATCTCGGCTGTAGGGTCGACGTCGTACGCCCGGCCGACGCTCTGGCCGCGAGTGCCGGCGGAGGAAGTAGGCTCATCGTGCTGGGGCTCGATGAGATTGAACGGGCCGTCGCCACTCAGCCGGCGCTCCGATTCGACGCGGGGGATGCCTATGTGGTGGCTCTGGCGATGCACCTCAGCGCCGTCCGTCGCAGCGAGCTTCAGGCCATTGGCGTCGTAGATGTACTCCAACTACCCCTTCAGGCCGGCGCGCTGCAGCGCGTCGTACAGCGCTACATGCGGTCGGCGACATCGGTTCTTCTGGCCGTCGGGGGATGACCGGGGCGGACGAAGGTGTTCCGTTTGAGTGAAGGTCGTAGATTGGAGGGTCTCCGTCCACCCTCGCCCGCGTATCCATGACCTGGCGAACGCCCCTCCTGTTGATGCTGAGCGTGTCGCTGGCTGCCGCCGGCCTCGCGGCGTTCCGTTTTGCCCGAACGCCGGTTTCGTTCAACGACGATATCCGCCCGGTGCTCAATGCCAACTGCCTCCGGTGTCACGGCGGTGTCCGTCAGGCCGGCGGCTTCAGCCTGCTGTTTCCTGATGAGGCCCAGGTTCCTGGCGAATCCGGCCGCATCCCCATCGTCCCCGGGCAGCCCGACTCCAGTGAGGTGATCCGCCGCATTCGTCACTCCGACCCCGAGGAGCGGATGCCGTTCGAACATCCGCCGCTGAGCGGTGACCAGATCGACCTCCTCACCCGCTGGATCGAGGCTGGCGCTCCGTTCGAAACCCACTGGGCCTACGTGCCGCCCGACTCGACTCTCACACCGCCCGACATCTCGTCTCCCTGGATCCGAAACGATATCGATCGCTTCATCCTGACCCGGCTCGAAGCGCAGGACCTGGTCCTCAGCCCGGAGGCCGCGTGTTACGACCTCCTCCGCCGGCTCGCGCTCGACCTCACCGGCTTACCCCTCGCTCCCGACCAGGCTGACGCCTATTGCCGAGCACCAGGCGAGAAAGCCTATCTGACCCTCGTCGATAGCCTGCTCGCCACGCCGGCGTACGGCGAACACCTCGCCGCCACCTGGCTGGACCTCGCCCGCTACGCGGACACCAAAGGCTACCGGCCCGACCTTCACCGAGAAATCTGGCCCTATCGGGACTGGGTGATCGAGGCGTTTAACGCAGACATGCCCTTCGACCGGTTCACCATCGAACAACTCGCCGGCGACCTCCTTCCCGATCCTACCATCTCTCAGCGCACCGCCACGGCCTTCCATCGCAACAGCATGGCCAGCGACGAAGGCGGGACGGACGACGAGGAGTTTCGCGTCGCCGGCGTGATCGATCGGGTCAACACGACCTGGGAGGTCTGGATGGGCACCACCATGGTCTGCGTCCAGTGCCACAGCCACCCCTACGACCCGTTCCGGCACGAGGAGTATTTCACCTCCTACGCCTTCTTCAACAACACGGCCGATACGGATCACTACTCGGAGGCTCCGCACCTCGCGACGTACGATGCACTGCGCGCCGATTCGGTGCATACGCCCATCATGATGGAACTCGAGGGGGATGCCCGCCGCGTCACCCATCGGTTCACCCGGGGAAACTGGCTGGATCCCGCCGAGGTCGTCGAACCGGGCGTGCCGGGCTCGTTGCCGGCGATGGCGCCCGAGCTGCCCCGCAATCGCCTCGGCTTCGCTCGATGGATCGTGAGCCCGGATCACCCGCTGACCTCCCGGGTGCTCGCGAACCGACTCTGGGCCGGCCTCTTCGGGCGAGGCATCGTGCAGACGCTGGAAGATTTTGGGACACAGGGCGAGCCGCCCACCCACTCCGAGTTGCTGGACTGGCTCGCCGTCCGCCTCCGCACCACCCACGGCTGGCGCATCAAGCCTTTTTTGCGGGAGATCGTCCTTTCGGCCACCTATCGCCAGACCAGCCGGCTCACGCCGGAACTCCTGGAGCAGGATCCAGCCAATCTGTGGCTGGCGCGGGGACCGCGCGTTCGTCTTTCGGCCGAGCAGATCCGCGACCAGGGGCTGGTCGTGAGCGGGCTCCTCCATCCGTCGATCGGCGGCCCGAGCGTCATGCCGGCCCAGCCGCCCGGCATCTGGAGCGTCCAACTCCGGCCCCAGATCCAGTGGAAAAACGCCGACAACCCGGAGGACCGTCGCCGGCGCGCCCTGTACACCTACTGGCGGCGATCCAGCCCCTACCCCTCGATGGCCGCGTTTGATAGCCCGAGCCGGGAGCAGTGTGTGTCGCGCCGGGTGAGCACCAACACCCCGCTACAGGCCTTCGTTACCCTGAACGACCCGGTCTACGTTGAGATGGCCCGGGGCCTCGCCAGCCGCATGGCCGAAGCAGGCCCGGGGCTCGAAGACCAGATCACGCACGGCTATCGCCTGACCCTGCTGGCCCCGCCCTCGTCCGAGACCCTGGGGACGCTCACTGAATTGCACCACGCGGCCCGCGCCCGGTACGCCGGTGCACCCGCGGACACCCTCGCCGCGGCCGCCGGCCCGCTGCAGCCGGCCACGCCGGAACGCGCCGCGTTGGTTCAAGTGGCCTCGGCCCTCCTGAACCTGGATGCGTTCATCATGAAACCATGAGGAGCAGGCAACGCGACATGGACCCGATTCAAGCCTACCGACACACCCTCGGCGCCCATCAAACACGCCGACACTTCCTTCGCACCTGCTCATCCGGCCTCGGCGCCGCGGCGCTGACGTCCTTGCTCGGCGCGTGCGGCGGCGCACGAACACCGGCCAAGGAGGTCCTGCACGCCGCCTCCCGCGTCGCGCCGAAGGCGCGGAGCGTCATCTTCCTCCACATGGAAGGGGGCCCCTCCCAGCTGGAACTGTTCGACTACAAGCCGGCTCTCGCCCGCCTCGACGGGCAGGAGTGCCCGCCCTCGCTGATCGAAGGCAAACGCTTTGCGTTCATCGAAGGCGTGCCGAAGATGCTCGGCCCCCACACCACGTTCCGCCGGCACGGGCGGTCCGGCGCTTACGTATCGGACGTGCTCCCGCACTTCGCGACCATCGTGGACGAGGTCGCCTTCCTCAAGGCTGTGCACACCGACCAGTTCAACCACGCGCCGGCGCAGCTCCTGTTTTACACGGGCCACGCGCGGACCGGCCGGCCAAGCATGGGGTCGTGGGTGACGTACGGGCTCGGGTCCGACAACGACAACCTGCCCGGCTACGTGGTCCTCGTCTCCGGCCGCGCCGAGCCCAGCGCCGGAAAAAGCCTCTGGGGCAGCGGCTTCCTGCCGACGGTGTTTCAGGGCGTTCAGTGTCGCTCGGGCGATGAGCCGGTGCTGTATATGAACGACCCGCCCGGGGTGGACCGCGGCACGCGCCGGCTGGCGCTCGACGCCATCAACACCATCAACCAGCGTCACTACGAGGACGTGCTGGATCCCGAAATCCTCACCCGCATCGAGCAATACGAGCTGGCCTTCCGGATGCAGATCGCCGCCCCCGAGGTGCTGGACGTCAGCGCGGAGTCCGAGGAAACCCGCCGGCTCTATGGCGCCGAATCGGGCGTGGCCTCGTTCGCCAACAACTGCCTGCTCGCCCGCCGACTCGTCGAAAACGGGGTGCGCTTCGTCCAGCTCTTCCACGACGGCTGGGACTCCCACGGCACCACGGAATACGAATCGATCAACTACGGCTTCGTGGAGCGGTGCAAGGAGGTGGATCAGGCGATGACGGGGCTGGTGATCGACCTCAAACGGCGCGGCCTGCTCGACGACACGCTCGTCGTATGGGGCGGCGAGTTCGGGCGGACGCCCATGATGGAGAACCGGGGCGGGGTGTCCAACCCGTTTAAAGGGCGAGACCACCATAGCGAGGCCTTTACGATGTGGCTCGCCGGCGGTGGCGTCAAGCCGGGCGTCACGTATGGTGTGACGGACGAAATCGGCTACTACGGGATCGACGAACGGGTGCATGTGCACGACCTCCAGGCGACGATCCTGCACCAGCTTGGGCTCGACCACGAGCGCCTTACGTACGCCTTCCAGGGGCGCGATTTTCGGCTTACGGATGTGAGCGGCGAGGTGGTGCGGGCGATCCTCGCGTGAAGGCTCACCGCGTCGCGACCAGGCGGTCCACTTCCTCCCACGACGGCATGGCGTCCTGCGCGCCGGCGCGTGTCGCGGCGAGGGCGCCGGCCGCGTTGGCCCACGTCACGGCCTCCTCGATCGTGCGGCCCTGCGCCAGGGCGATCGCCAGGCCGGCCGCGAACGCATCGCCACAGGCCGTCGTATCCACCGCATGAACAGGGATGGGCGCCGCGTGGAAACATCGGTCTGAAACGACGTAGGTCCCTCGATCGCCCATCGTAATCGTCGCCGCGCGGGCGCCGAGCCCCAGTACTGCGCGGGCCGCCTCCTGGGCCGAGGAGGCATCGACGATTCGGATGCCGGACAACGCTTCCGCTTCGGCCTGGTTGGGGGTCAGGATGTCCGCCTCGAACAGGCCGGCGGGGTAGGGCGCGCGTGGCGCCGGCGCCGGGTCCAGGATCGACAGGACGCCGTGGCGGCGGGCGAGGCGGAGGGCGCAGGCCGCTGTTTCCAGGGGGATTTCGAGCTGAACGAGCACGGCGTCGGCCGCCGCGATGAGGGCTTCGCGGGCCTCGATGTCGGCCGGAGACAGCGTACCGTTGGCGCCGGCGACGACGGTGATCGCATTTTCGCCCGCGGCATCCACGCCGATGAGCGCCACGCCGCTCGCGGTCCCCGGCGCGATCAAAAGTGAGGCGGTGTCGACCCCTTCCGCCCGGAGCCGTACAGCCAAAGACTGCCCAAAGAGGTCGTCCCCGATACACCCGATCAGGGCAACCCGACCGCCCAGCCGACTGGCGGCCACGGCCTGGTTGCCGCCCTTGCCACCGGGCGCCATCATAAACGAATGGCCATGTACGGTCTCTCCTGGCCCCGGCAACCGTTCGGCGCGGACAACCAAATCCATATTGACGGAACCGATAACAACGATGCGGGGGCCGGGCATGGGCGTTCAGGATAAGACGCCCCAAGATACGCTTCGCCGGCCTGTCAATCCCTAACGCGCCGCCTGCCGTTCTCTCGGTGGCCGGCTGGGGCGCAGCGCCGGAAGTGGAATCGCACCGACGGGCGCACCGTCGCTCGAAAGTAACGTGCTCCGGTCGCTCAGGTCGTCGATCACTCGCCGCAGGGCCTCGGCTCCGACCACCGTCCGGTAGTCGAGCTCGCGGACCGAGATGAGCAGTCCGATCTCCTCGCGCCGCGCGTCCCGTAACATGCTGACGGCGGTTTCTACCTCGTACGTTTGTCCGTCGAGGGTGCGATGGACCTGCCGGCCCACCCACGAGCCGCGTTCGACCAGGGCGTCGTACGCCTTCTGACGCTCCTCCTGCGAGGGCCAGTCGATCTGCAACAATGTACCCAGGCCCCGGCCGGCCGACGCGGTGTGGTCGATGCCGTACCGCCGGGAGGCGGATTCGTTGACGAACAACACCTGCAGTGAGCAGTTCGTGACGATGACCGGGTCGTGTAATTGGTCGAACGCCTGTCCCTGTAACTCCAGCCACTCGTCGGCGCGGGCATGGGTCGTCGAGTCGACGAACGAGCACACGACACTGCCGGCGCTCTCCGTGAGGTCGTCCACGGGGCTCACCCGCACCTGGTAGGTGCGGTCGGCGATGAGAAGCGTCCGCTCCGTCGCCGTCTGCGCGCGCTGGGCGGAGGCGATCATGTCCTCGAGCGTGGATCGCATCGGCCAGGAGAAGTCGGCGATAGGCCGGCCTATGTCGTTGGGGTCCAGGGCGAGGATCTGCCGAAGGCCGCGGGAGAAGAGCTGGATGCGCCGGTCGCCGTCGATGTGGAGGAACCCTGTGTTGCTGGCGGCCACCAGCTGTTCGAGCCGGCGATAGGCGCGGTCCAGCGCGGCCATCTCGGCCTCCGTCGGCGAGGCGAGGGCGTCCAGATACTCGTGTCCCATGCGGGCGCGCTCCTCGCTCTGAAAAAGCTCTTCCTTCAGATGCTTCGCATAGGCGAGGAGCCCGCGCGAGCGCTGCTTCTGGTGCGTTTCGGACAGCGTCACTTCGGAGAGCGAGGCTGGCAGGGTTTCGCAGGACGACGTGTCGCGGCTCCGGTAGAGCCCGCTGGAACCGACGACGCTTTCGAAAAAAGCCGACGCGTCGTCCGCCTGGAGCGCCGAGCCCAGCAGGAGGTACCCGCCCGCCCGCAGCCGGGCATGGCAGGATCGGAGCAGTTCATCCTGGCGGACGGGGTCCATCAGCAACACCGGATTCCGGCTGACGATGAGATCCAGTTCCTCTAACGCGGCGTCGCCTTGGGGCACGCCATGATGGATGGTGACGGAATCCCGTACATGCCGGGCGACGGCGTAGCCGTCCACCTCCGGCGTGAAATACGCCGCGAGACAGGCCTCGGAAAGGTCGCCGGCAATCGTCCGTGGATAATGACCGCGCCGCGCGGCTTCGACGAGCGTGACGTCGTTTTCGACCGCGTGCACCTTGATCGTCGGCGGATGCGCCATGCACCGCGCGTATTCATGAAATAGGATGGCGATGGTGTAGGCCTCCTCTCCGCTGGCGCATCCCGTGACGAGTACGCGAATGCTGGTTTTTAACGTCCCGGCCGCAAATAGTGCGAGCATGGCATACCGCTCGAGTACAAAGAGGGCTTCCGGGTCGTGGAAGAAGCGGCTGGATCGGACGTGGAGGCTGCGTCGGAGCGACGCCAGTTCGTCGGGTTGATCGATCGCCAACCGCGCATAGGTGGTCATATCGCTTGCACTACACGCCCGCATGCGCCGGTTTAGCCGGCGCAAGACCTGGGCCGGCGTCAATGACTTGAACCCCAGCGGAGAGGTAGCCCCCGCACGGTCGAGCAGCGCGGCCAGCGCCTGGTTCGGGTCGGGGAGGAAGCCCATCAGGCGGCGGTGCGTCCGGTCGGTCAGGTCTTCGATGAGGCTGAGGAATGGAGCGGCCGTACGGAGATGTGGCGAGTGCGTGCGCGAAGCGGCCGGCGTATCCAGTGTGGTGAACATGGCGGTAAAGGGCATCGGGCTGTGTTGAAACAGCCGGGGTGACGTGCTCCGGAGGAGATAATCCCGAGGACAGAAAGGGCGGCTCGGGGGGGCGATGCAGGGCAGCCGCTGGAACTGGACGACATGTGACTGGAAACTACACGCACGATCGGGAGGAATTCCAGCACTTTCCGTGCATTCTCGTGGCGGACAATTCGCCTACAACGCGTAGGCTTCCAGCCGTAGCCGGCGTGCTCAGAGTGCAAACGAATTGGACATTTCGTACCTTCTGGCCCTGTTTTTGACCAGGCGTGCCCACCACCCGCTCTTCCGTCGCCCGGTCGTCACCCCTTTCCTTTGTTCGAAACAACGATGCGCCACCAGCCGGTAGTCTCCATTCCCCTTCGGGCCGCGGTCCTGATCACACTGGCCTATTCAGGCTGCTCGGCGCCGGCGGCACTTCCGCCTCCTGTCGCGCCGGCGGTCGTCGAGGCGCGAGAGACTGATAGCTACAGCAAACTGGTCGTGGATGGTAAGGGATGGCTACGCGGCGACGACGTCGCGCTACCCGCCGAACGGGTGGTGGCGCGGGCGCGGGCAGGTGACCGTCTCGCCCTTGCGTTCATCCGAAACGATTCTACCCACCTGGCCCTCGTGGATCTCACGGAGGACCGCGTGCAAACGGCGCCCCTCGCGCCGCGCGCACGCGAGGTGACGTTAGCCTGGCGTGGGGATTATGGTGCGCTCGCGATAGGGTTTTTTCTGAGGGAGGGTGAGGCGATGGGCGCTGGCGGTCTGGTGGTGGTCGATGTCGCCTCGATGGACGTCCGCCCCTCGGGGTGCCGTACGTCGACGGTTGTTTACGGCTGGGCCGAAGAGGACCGACTGGTGGTGGGGGATGGAAAGACCATCGTTGCCGTCGATGCGGCTACCTGCGCCACCCGGTCCTCCCTTTCTCTGTTGAAGAAACACGAGGTGGCGGTGTCGCCGACGGGTCGCCACGTGGCGTATGTCCTGCGGGAGCTCGAATACAATCGGGAGAAACGGGCCTACGAGCCGGACTCGACGCTGATGGTCGCGGCGATCGATGGATCAAACGAGCGCGCGGTCGCCGGCTCCCGGTACCACCCCCGAAACCTGAGCTGGTCGCCCGACGGCACGAAGCTGGCATTCGATGTCACCTCGCAGACCGATCCGGCACTGCGGCATCTGGCCGTGTACGATGTCGCGGCCGGCGAGGCGACCTTCATCGTCCGCGCCACGGACGCCGTCCTGCCCAGCGAATCCCGCCCCGTGTGGTCACCCGATGGGGCCTTTATGGCATACGATCGAGTGTTCGTACACGGCGAGCTCTACCAGAAGGCAATCCGCTCGCTGGCGGACAATGCCATCCACCTCGTGGCCGAACAGCCGATGACATCGGGAAAGTTGGAGGTATGGGGATGGACGTCGAAGAGTGTCGTGCTCCGTTCGTCGGCCGGCCAGTACCTGATCGGCACACCGGGAGAACCGCGGCCGCTCCCCCTGGACGTGGAGGGGGAACTGGTGCTTGTGTTCTAGGGGCGTTTCGCGGGGAACGTTATTTCGTTGAAACGTGGCACGTTAAACCATCAAAAACCGGTGCGCTCGAGTTCCAGGAGGCGTTCGATCCGTTCTTCCATCGGCGGGTGGGTGGAGAATAACTTCCCGATGCCGCCGAAAAAGGGGTTGACGATAAACATGTGGGCGGTAGCCTCGTTGCCGGCGGTCATCGGGATGCGTTCGGCGCCCTGCTGCAGCCGGGCAAGGGCGTTGGCGAGCGCGCGCGGATTGCCGGCAATCTCCGCCCCGTCGCGGTCGGCCACGAACTCGCGTGACCGCGAGATGGCCATCTGGATGACCATCGCGGCAATGGGCGCGAAGATGAGCATCAACAGGCTCACCAGCGCATTTCGGTCGCGATCTCCTCCCCCGAAAAACATCGCGAAGCGGGCCAGCATCGTAATCGCCGAAGCAATCGTCGCCGCGATAGTGGACGTCAGGATGTCCCGGTTCTTGATGTGGGCCAGTTCGTGCCCGATCACCCCTTCCAGTTCGCTCGGACTGAGCAATCGCACGATGCCATTGGTGACGGCCACGGCCGAGTGATCCGGGTTGCGGCCGGTGGCGAAGGCATTGGGCTGGTCGGAAGGGATCACGTACACCTTCGGCATGGGCAGGCCGGCACGCTGACGCAGGCGATCGACCATGGCATGGAGTTCGGGCGCCTCTTGCGGCGTCACTTCCGAGGCCCGGTACATCTTCAACACGATCTTATCGCTGAACCAGTAGCTGCCGGCGTTCATCGCGATGGCCACGACAAACGCGATCGTCATACCCGACGATCCGCCGATGCTCTGCCCGATCAGGGTAAAGAGGACGATCAGGAACGCCATGAGGGCGGCGGTGCGAACGGAATTCATCATAGTCGCGAGAACAAGGGTGGTGGATGGGTTGCCGAGTCCTGGTACGACGAAACGGGCTTCGGGTTTAGCCCAACAGGTGGGTCACGATCATGATATCATACAACGCATGGGTCCAGGCCGCGACACCGAAGCCTCGGGTCAGGTACAATACGTTCAGGGCGAGTCCGAATAGAAAGCGGAAAGCGAACGAGGCTAGGGTGAAGGTGTCGCCGAGGGGGCCAATGTAATGCACCAGGCTGAAGAGGAACGCGCCGCTCACCGCGGCGATGAGGTAGGCCAGGGTCTTGAATCCGAAGAGGGCGTGGAGGAAGAGGTAGACACCGCCGACCACGATCACGCGAAACACCAGTTCCTCGTAGATGCCGGCGCCGATCGACAGGGCGATCTGGGTCCACAGATCCCCCATCTCCACCTGTGCGATGATGCCCGTCTGGATGGCCGTGGGATCAAACAGCCGCCACACGATCTCGGAGACGAGCATGGCGACGAGCACCGCGTAGAGCATACTCTCGATCATCATCCCGATGAAATAACTCAGACGAATCGGGATATCTTTCTTGCGCTCATAGATCACGATACCGAAACCGATCACGATCACGATGCCGGCCAGGACATGCATGCTCTGAGCGCCCATCGAGGCCAGGATTTCCTTGAGCCAGACTTCCGAGCTGACGCGGATTTCGCCGGCGCGTCCTCCATTGGCGACAATGATCAGTGCTTCGTAAAGCAGGATAAGCGGCAGGGCGCTCAAAAAACCGTACGTTGCCGTCCGCGTCAGCCCCATGTACGTAGACGGGGGCTGTTGGTCGGCTGAAAGGGTGAGATTGACTGTCGGCGATGCCATAGCGGCCGTTACGTAACCATACCGTCAGAGATGCGACCGGGGCCGCATCTCTATGGAGAAAGGATAGGGAAGACGGGCGTGTCGGGCGTTATTCCACGACGCGGAGCTGGATAGGGTCGCGACTTCCCACGGAAAGGCCCAACTCGCGCGCGACCGCCGAAGAGATGTCTATGATGAAACGGGTATCCGCCGGCCCGCGGTCACTTACTTCGGCGAACGTACTCATGCCGGTCGCCGCGTTGGTCAGCAGGACGATCGATTCCATCGGTAGATCGGGGTGACTGATCGTGAAACGCGTCGGGTCGTACGGCCGGCCACTGGTCAACACGCGGCCGGCGAAGGTGTCCGGGTAGATATCGACAGGGCCCTGTTCGTACAGGGGCGGTAGCGGTTGGGGAGCGCGCGATGCGTTCAGTTGCGGCCGCGGGATCTTGATCACCTGATCGATGCCCAGCTGGCTACCATCGATCCCGTTCGCCTGGCGCAGGTCGGCCACTGTCACCTGATGCTCACGCGCGATGCTGAACATGGTGTCGCCGCGCCGCACGCGGTAGGTCTGGGCCTGGCCGTCGGAGGCGCGCGTCGGCACTTCGGGCACCCAGATCGTGGCGTTGGGCGCCAGCGGGGATCCATCGCCCTCATTCAGCGCAAAGATAGCATAGGCCGGCACGCCCATCGCGACGCCGATGCTATAATAGGTGTCGCCGGGCTGCACCGTATAGGAGCGCTTGCCGCGGGATGTCGATGTGTAGGATACGGCTGGCTGAGCGGCTCCGGAAGCCGATGCGTTCTGAGAGGCCGGAGGCGGCACCGGGTCGTTCGGTCGGGGGCGCGTTGGTTCGGTGAGCGTCGGGCGCGGCCCGGTCAACGGGGCGCGCACCCTGAGCGTCTGGCCGGCCTGGATCGCTGTACCCGAGAGGTTGTTCAACGACCGCAATTCGTCGACCGTCATCTCGTGCATGCGGGCGATGCTATACATCGTGTCGCCTTTTTTGACGGTATACGACGAAGCCGGCGCCTGCGCGAACCCGACCGAAACGGCGAACAGGAAAACCAAACAGCAGGAGGCGAACAGTCGGAGGAAACGCATGGCGTCAAATCGAACGATGGGGTGAAGCGCACGCTCAGGGTTCGTCGTCGAATCCGACTCCCCGGGCGCGGAGCAACGCGTCGTGTAGCTCTGCACGTGCATGAACGTCTCGTTGTTCCTCGGCGACGCGAATTCCGCGGGTGTACATGGCGATCGCGTCTTCCTTCTGGCTTACGGACTCGAGTAATTTTCCCAGGTGATAATAGGCGCCTACATAGGTCGGATGCCCGTCGATCAATCGGTTGAAGTAGGCGAGCGCCTGGTCGGTATCCCCCAGTTTACGAAACTCGGACGCGACGGCAAAGAGCGTGAAAGGATCGGTGGGATCCTCGTTCAAAAATCCGAGCAACACATCGAGACGGGGCATGGGATTCGGTTCCAGGTTCTGAGTTACCAGCTCCCGCCGGCGCCGCCTCCCCCAAAACTGCCGCCGCCTCCACCGAAGCCGCCA
>JAWXAX010000085.1 GCA_034439735.1 Rhodothermales bacterium
CCGGGCCGGCCCGGTGTGCTCCTGCCATCCCGAAAGCCAGAAAAATGCCGATGCGATTAGGTCTTCCTCCCCTACATCGCCAAACAAGAGCGGGTATCGCTCCCCTTCCCGCTCGATCCACCGGACGCTCTCAGCGGCATATGGCTCCTCCGATGCAAAAAAGGCCGGCGTCGCCTCGTCGAGCCGCACCGCCACCGTGTGCGGGCCGGCGACGGCGGCCGGCTCCGGACCATAATAGAGCGCCGGCCCCATCAGGTAGGCGCGATCGACCCACCGCGGCTCGGCCCCGAGCCCACGAAGCAGCGCGCGGATGGCGTAGCAGGCCTTCGGCGCATACGCCGGGGGAGCCTCGACACAACAGGGGAGTACGAGAGGCTGTGGCATGATGGTGGCATGATGGTGGCATGATGGTGGTATTGCGGTGGCGGGTCGGTACGAAGACCCGCTAGATCGAACGTCCTTACGAGGGGCTCTTAATATGATCTTACGACTAAACGCCGATGCACCAGGAGCGGGGAATCCACACGCTAAAATCGTGGCAGACCCCGTCCACGGCTTTATCTCGGTGCCCAGGAAGGATATTCTCCCACTCATTCAAACGCCCGAGGTTCAACGCCTCCGCCGGATTCGCCAGCTGGGTGTGGGCAACTTCGTATTCCCGGGCGCTGAACACTCCCGCTTCAGCCACGCCCTCGGCGCCATGGCGCTCATGCAGGAGACGATCCTGACCCTTCGCGGTAAAGATACGCCAATCGACGCGGAAGAAGAGACGGCGGCGCTCATCACGGCCCTGCTGCACGACATCGGCCACGGGCCGTTTTCTCATTCACTCGAACATATCCTGATTACCGACTTCGAACACGAGCAGATGAGCCGCGCCCTGATCGTACAGATCAACGAGCGACTTGGCGGTGCGCTCGACCGTGCGCTCCAGATGTTCGACAACACGTACCACCGCCCCTTTTTCCACCAGCTCATCTCGAGTCAGCTGGACATGGACCGGCTGGATTACCTCCGGCGGGACTCGTACTTCACCGGCGTCGTCGAAGGCAAAGTGGGCGTGCAGCGCATCATCAAGTCGATGCTCGTCTACCCCACCGCCGGCCAGGCCGACAGCCGCGTGGTCATCGAACCCCGCGGCATCTACCCGGTCGAGAATTTCCTTTTCGCCCGCCGGCTCATGTACTGGCAGGTGTATCTCCACAAAACCGTCCTCGCGGGCGACCACCTGCTGCAGGGCATCCTGCACCGCGTCCGACGCTTGCTCCGCGCCGGCGATACCGACGTGGCCTCCCTCGGCGCGCCGGCGCTGCTGTTTTTCCTACAGCACGACATCGTCGGTCGCGATATCCAGGACCCGCACGTCCGCGCCGTGTTCTGCGAGCTCGACGATTCGGACATTGTCTACAGCGTGAAGCGATGGGCGCACCACCCGGATCCGATTCTGGTGGATCTCTGCCGGCGCTTCAACACCCGCGATTTCCTCCGCGTCCGCTTCCTCGGCCATGAGGCCACCCCCGACGAACGGGGCGAATGGGAGGCCCACGTGACGGATTGGATGATCGAACAGGGCCTCACCACCCGGCGGGACGCCGCGTCCGACCTCCCCTATTACCTCGGGCTCGACCGCTCCGGCCACGCCGCCTACGTCTACGACAACGGGGGCGGGATCGATGTGCTCATGCCCGAAACTGGCATCCAGGAGCTGTCCACCGTGACGGACACGGCCGCGATCTCGTCACTCACCCAGTTTGTCGAAAAACCCTACGTCTGTTACCCGAAGGAGGTAAGGCTCTCCTTTGCTCCCCTGGAGCACCACGAAGACAGCCGGTCGGTATAGCCGGCGTCCTTCCCCGCATGAAAACCATCATCGAGCCCTTCCGCATCAAGTCCGTCGAACCCATCCGGATGACGTCGCGCGGAGAACGAGAAGCCTATATCCGAAACGCCCACTACAATCTCTTTTCCCTGAAGGCGGAAGATGTGTTGATCGACCTGCTGACGGACTCGGGCACCTCGGCCATGAGCGCCGGGCAATGGGCCGGCATCATGCGGGGCGACGAAAGTTACGCCGGTTCCTCCTCCTACCACCGGTTTGAGGCGGCCGTGAAGGATCTGATGCCCTTCAACCACATCATCCCCACCCACCAGGGCCGCGCGGCGGAGCGCATCCTGTTCTCCATCGTCGGCGGCGCCGGGCAGCGGATCCCCAACAACACGCATTTCGACACCACCCGCGCCAACATCGAAGCCAGCGGCGCGGAGGCCGTCGACCTCGTCATCCCCGAAGGCCTCGACCCGGCGAACGAGCACCCGTTCAAAGGCAACATCGACATCGACCGCCTGGATGCCTTCCTCACGGCCCACGGCGCCAGCGTCCCGCTTGTCATGATCACCATCACCAACAACTCCGGCGGCGGCCAGCCCGTCTCGATGGCCAACCTGCGCGCCGCCCGGGCCGTGTGTGATCGCCACCACAAGCCGCTATTCGTGGATGCCTGTCGGTTTGCCGAAAATGCCTACTTCATCAAACTCCGCGAACCCGGCTACGCCGACCGCTCCGTCCGGGATATCGTTCGGGAGATGTTCTCGTACGCCGACGGGATGACCATGAGCGCGAAAAAGGACGGGCTGGTAAACATGGGCGGGTGGCTCGCCCTGAACGACGACGACTGGGCCCAGGCGGCCAGCAACCTGCTCATCCTCACCGAGGGCTTCCCTACGTACGGCGGTCTGGCCGGCCGCGATCTCGAAGCTATCGCGGAGGGCCTGAAAGAGGTGATCGATGAAGATTACCTGGCCTACCGCCTGACCTCCACCCGGTATCTCGGCGACGCCCTCACCTGGATGGGCATCCCCATCATCCGGCCCGTCGGCGGGCACGCCGTGTATGTAGACGCCCGATCTCTCCTCCCACACATCCCTCCCCTGGAGTATCCCGGCCAGTCGCTTGCCGTGGCGCTCTACCTCGCCGGCGGCATCCGCAGCTGCGAAATCGGCAGCGTGATGTTCGGCCTCCAGCCCGACGGCTCGGAGCAGCCGGCAAAGATGGAACTCGTCCGCCTCGCCATCCCACGCCGCGTATACACCCAGAGCCACATCGACTACGTGATCGAGTGCTTCGAGGAAGTGGTCGCCCACCGTGAGCGCCTGCGCGGGTATCGAATCACCCATCAACCGCCGGCCCTCCGCCACTTCACCGCCCACTTCGAACCCCTACGTCCCCTCGACCCTCTTCTCAAATCGCCAATCGCTAATCGCTAATCCCGAATCGCTAATCAATCCTCCGCCTCCAGCGAATCCAGCGCGGCCTTGTAGTTGGACGCGGTGACGGGCGGAGCGGGCGCTTCCGGCTCGTCGGGCGCCAGGAGGATGGAGAGATCTTCGGCGCTCAACGAATCGGTTTCGATAGGCACGACGGCGGCGGGCGCCTCGGGTGCGGCGGGCTCCGGCGTTCCCGCGCAGCCGGCGAGGCAAAGGGTCAGGAATACAGCGTAATGGGCAGTTTTCATTGAATAACCTGGATCAACGGTTGTCGCTTCGCGTGGAGTCGCGTTGTCCACGTGCTTCTCGTTCAGGGCGTTCGGCCCCTTCGCCGCCATCACGTAGTCGCGCCATGCGCCGTTCGAGATCGGCGAGTTGCTGGATCTTCTTTGTGTGCACCTCCGCCTCCTTTTCGACGAGCAACTCCACCCGCGCCAGCGCCTCGGTGTCGTTCTGCTCCTTCGCGACGGTTCGGATTTCTTCGATGCGGGCCAGGCGTCGCTGGTGCCGCTCCTGTTCGCGTTGGCGGGCGCTTTCCATGCGGTCGGCGAGCATGGTCATCCGGTCGACGCGGGTCGTCCGGGTGGAATCGAGCCGGCCGGCGTTGTCCTCTCCCCGATTACGCACCGTCCGCGCCGTGCTGTCCGCCCGTGCCCCTGCTCGTTCGCCGCGTTGCCCTGCCTCCTGGGCCGTGCTGTCCGCCGCGCCCTCGACATCCTCGCGGCGCTGACGCCCCTCGCGTTCGGCGTCCCGTTGCGTACGCGCGGCCGCGTCCTGAGCCTGTTTGCCGCGTGATGTGTCTTCCGTGCGCGCCGGACGGTCCTGCGCCGTCGAGGTCGCCGGTACCGTCAGCCAGCAGAGTACTGCCACGAGGGTGATGAAGTGATTCCAGCTAAAGAGCATGTGTGATGGCCGATTAAAAATCAAAAAATGTACTCGGAGAAACGTTTAACCTTAAAACGTTCAACGCATCTTATACATCCGCCTGCGTGAAGCGATTATCGATAAGTCGCCACGCGCCGCCGACATTGCGGTTACGGAGGGGCTCGGGTAACGCGGAATCGGGAAAATTCTGATAGCAGATCGGGCGAGCGAAGCGGAAGATGGCCCCGGTGCCGATCGACGTAAAGTGGCTGTCGGTGGTGGCCGGGTAGGGTCCGCCGTGGTGCATGGCGGCGCAGACCTCGATGCCTGTCGGGAAGCCGTTAAAGACGATGCGGC
>JAWXAX010000086.1 GCA_034439735.1 Rhodothermales bacterium
ACATCGTCGATACGCCGGGCCACGCCGACTTCGGCGGCGAGGTCGAGCGCACGCTGCGGATGGTCGATGGCATCATGCTCCTCGTGGACGCCGCCGAAGGCCCGCTGCCGCAGACGCGGTTCGTGCTGACCAAGGCGCTGGAGCTCCATCTGCCGGCCATAGTGGTCATCAACAAGATCGATCGTCAGGACGCTCGCCCCGAGCAGGTGCTGGACGAGATCTACAACCTGTTCATCGATCTCGACGCCACCGAGGACCAGATCGAATTCCCCGTGCTCTACGCCGTCGCCCGCGACGGGAAGTGCACGACGAACCTCAGCGAGCCGCTGACGGACCTCAGCCCGCTTTTCGAGGCTATTATCGACCGCCTGCCGGCCCCGGAGGGTGATCCCGACCTGCCACTGCAGGTGCTGGTCACGAACGTCGTACCCGATCCGTACCTCGGGCCGCTCGCCATCGGCCGGGTGATGCAAGGCACTATCCGCCAGCGCCAGCGCGTGGTTATCTACCACCGGGACGACTCCACGACCGTCGTTTCCGTAACCGCCCTCTTTGGCTATCAGGGCCTGTCGCGCGTGGAAATACCCAGTGCCGGCCCCGGGGACATCATCGCCATCGGCGGCATCTCCGGCATCGGCCTGGGTGAAAGCATCACGGATGCCGAGAACCCCTCGCCCCTGCCGCCGCTGCACGTCGACGAGCCGACGATGTCGATGGAGTTCCGCATCAACGACTCGCCCTTCTGCGGCCTGGAAGGCCAGTACGTCACCTCGCGCAACCTGCGTGACCGGTTGACAAAGGAGATGGAGACCAACCTGGCCATGCGCCTGGAAACGACGGAAACGTCGGAGTCCTTTCTGGTCTTCGGCCGCGGCGAGCTCCAGATGGCGATCCTCATCGAACAGATGCGCCGCGAAGGCTTCGAGTTCGCCGTGGGAATGCCTCAGGTGATCACTCAGATCATCAATGGGCATAAACACGAGCCGTACGAAAAAGTACTCATCGACGTCCCGGAGGAGCACATGGGCATCGTCGTCCAGAAACTCGGTCCGCGGAAGGGCCAGCTGACGCACATGACCAACCATGGGTCGGGCCGCGTTCGGCTCGAGTTCCTGATCCCCGCCCGCGGCCTCATCGGGTACCGCACGGAGTTTTTGACGGACACAAAAGGCACGGGCCTCCTCACCCACATCTTCGAGGGCTACAAGCCGTGGGCCGGCTCGATCTCCCACCGCTCCACCGGCGCGCTCGTCTCCGACCGCACCGGCAAGGTCACCGGATACGCCATTATCAACATTCAGGAGCGCGGGGTGTTGTTCGTCGGCCCGCAGGATCAGGTCTACAAGGGCATGATCGTCGGTGAAAACAGCCGCGATGTCGACCTCGACGTGAACATCACGAAGGAGAAGAAGCTGACCAACATGCGCGCCGCCTCGGCGGACTCGTTCGAGAAGCTGGTGCCGCCGCGCCTGATGTCGCTGGAGGAGGCCATCGAGTTTACACGCGAGGACGAGTTGATCGAGGTGACGCCGAAGAGCATCCGCCTGCGCAAGCGGTACCTGGATCCAAACGAACGGAAGCGGAAGAGCCAGCCCGAGTAAACGCCAGAGTAAACGCCGGCGCTACGCCGACACCGGCTCGGCCTGCGATCCGGCGGGCACGGTCCGGGCGGCGCGCACCAGGCTCATGTGCCGCAAGGCCAGCGAGGGCACCAGTAGCAACCATCGTCCGCCAGGCCCAACGAGAGTCGGCGCAGTTATCCTCTGGACGCTGTGCTCCGGAGCGCGGTAGCGAACACCTGCAATTCCTCCGTCGTGCCAATACTCACCCGGCACCAATCCAGCAACGGCGGGAAGGGCCGCGCCACCAGCACCCCGAGATCGCTCATGGTTTTCTGGAATTGCTGGATGGGCACGCCGGTATGGAAGAAGACGAAGTTGGCGTGGGAGGTGGTATAACGGTACCCGACCTCGTCCAACACGGCGTTGACGAACGAGCGTCCCTCCGCGATGCGCGCCCGGCTGTACGCCTGGAACGCCGTGTCTTGCAGACTGGCGATAGCGGCGCGCACGCCGAGGACATTGGGGCTGCCCATGCGGTACGCCGCGATGCGCGCGATGATGTCGGGACGGGCGATGGCATACCCGATGCGCATGCCGGCGAGGCCATGGATTTTTGAGAAGGTGCGGGCGACGATCACGTCGCGGCCCTGATGAACGAGATCGATCATCGTGTGCGCCGCCGGATCGTCCAGGAGATCGATGTAGGCCTCATCCACGAACACCACCGCGCGGCTGGACACCGTCTCGCAGAAGTCGCGCACGGCGGCCGGCGGCGCGATGGTCGCTGTCGGGTTGTTGGGGTTGCACACGAACACGAGGCGCGTGGCCGGCGTGACGCGGCGCTCCATCGCTACGAAATCGTGCACCAGGTCGTCGGTGAGCGGGACGCGGTGAACGTAGGCACCGACGCCTTCGGCGTAGGTCAACATCCCCTGGTAGGTCGGATCGGCAGCGACGATTTCGCCGCCGTGTAAACCATAGGTCATCCCGGCCATAGCCAGGATCTCCCCGGAGCCGCAGCCGACCAGGACGTGTTCCGGAGTGACGCCCTCCCGCTCGGCGATGCGTGCGACCAGGGCCTCCGTCGCGCCGGCGTAGGGGTAGCGGCAGGCCTCGTCGAACGCCGCGGTCATCGCCTCGCGGGCGCTCGGTGAGGGGCCGTACGGGTTTTCGTTCGAGTTGAGGCGGACCGGCTCGTCGCCGCGACGGACGCGGCCCACCACGGGTGCCTGGCTCCACGCCGGCAGGTGCGGGGCCACCGCCAGCGCCATCGCCGATGTGCCGGCGCGGCGAAACCACTGCCGGCGCGACAACGAAGCGGTGGCATCAACGGGGAAAAGGGGAGATTCCATAAGACGAGGCGGTGATCGTGAATAAACCGTACGATCCCGAATATATCTCCCTTTTTAAACTAAAACCAGGGACTAACTACAGGCTATTTAGATCAAAGCGCTTTTGAGATTGATTATTTTTTAATCTCACCAGATTTCAATGAGCGCGGGACGTCGTTTCAGATCAGATTGACCTTCCGAGCGGCCTCGCGGAGTATTTCGCGCTCCTGGACGGTGAGATTTTCCGGTACGCGGATATCGATTTGTACGTACATATCGCCCAGGTCTTGCTCCGTCTTGACGCCCTGGCCCTTGAGGCGGAGCTTGGAGCCGGGCTGCGCTCCGGGGGGGATTTTGAGTTTGATCTGCGTACCGTAGGCGTTTACCATATTGCGGGTGATGCCCAGGATGGCCTCGATGGGGTTGATGATACAGGTGATGTGCAGGTCGTCCCCGATGCGTCGAAAGAAGTGGTGCGGTTCCACTTCGAACGTGACGTACAGATCGCCGATCGAGCTGGCGGCGACGCGGCCGCGTTCCTTGAGTCGGATTTTGAAGCCCGACTGGACGCCCCGGGGGATTTTGATCCGCACCGTTTCGCCGTGGGGTAGGGTGACTTCCGTTTTGCCGCCTTTGAGGGCCTGGGTGAACGAGAGGCGCAGGCGCGTGTCGAGATCCAGCGAACTACGTTTATCGCCAGGATCGGCTGTTTCCTGTTCGTTGCCCCCAAAAAGCCGGCTGAAGAAGCCACTCACCCCGCCCGAGCCGCTACTTGCGCCGTTCGTCGCGCTAGCGCCATGGGTAGAGCCACTCGTGGAACCTCGGCTGGGGCCATCGCCACTGCGGGCGCCGTTGGTGTAGGGCGGATCGGGGGGCCGCCGCCGCTCGCGACGCACATAGGCGCCGTCGGCCTGTCGGTAGAAGGTATCGCCGTTCGGCGCCTCGAACGCCTCGGCCGGTTCGCGGCGATGGTGGTCGTACAGGCGGCGTTTGCGGGGATCGGAAAGGATATCGTAGGCTTCCTGAATCGCTTTGAACCGTTCCTCGGCATCGGGCCGCCCCTGGTTGCGGTCCGGATGGTATTCACGTGCGAGCTGCCGGTACATTTTCTTGATCTCTTCGGGCGCGGCTCGCTCGTGTACACCGAGAATTTTATAGTAATCCTTTTTATCCGACATCGTCGGTGCCCAGGTCGCCATATCTTTCGTGGAACGCTTACCTATCAGCTTTGCTTTCGATCCGAACCAAAGCAACATTGTGGATGGACCCATCGATCCGGCGAGGTAGCGCCAGGCCGATCGCGGGTCGCGGTCCATCCTGCAAAAAGAAATCCGAACTTTGGCTCATCTCCGAAAAATCCGGAAGCTGCTCATAGCCAACCGTGGCGAAATCGCCGTACGCATCATCCGTACGTGCCGGCGGCTGGGCATCCAAACCGTCGCGATATACAGCGACGCGGACCGAATCGCCCCGCACGTTCAACTGGCCGACGAAGTATACGCTATCGGGCCCGCGCCTTCGGCATCTTCTTATCTGGTTATCGAAAAAATCCTGACGGCCGCGCGCGAGTCCGGCGCGGACGCCGTACATCCCGGCTATGGTTTCCTCTCGGAGCGCGCCGCCTTTGCCGAGGCCTGCGCCGCCGCCGGCCTGACATTTGTAGGCCCGGCGCCTCAGGCCATCCGGGCGATGGGGGACAAGACAGCCGCGCGGGCGCTCATGCAGGAGGCCGGCGTGCCGATGGCGCCAGGCAGCCCGAACGCCGTCGCCGACCCCGCCGAAGCGAAACGACTCGCCAAACACATCGGTTATCCTGTATTGATCAAAGCGGCGGCGGGTGGCGGCGGAAAAGGCATGCGTCTGGTGACCGCACCGGAATCGTTCCAGGCCGCGCTCGAGACCGCGCAGCGAGAGGCCGGCGCCGCCTTCGGAGACGACCGCGTGTTTATCGAGAAATACATCGTCGAACCCCGGCACATCGAGATCCAGGTGCTGGCGGACCAGCACGGTAACACGGTGCACTTGTTCGAGCGGGAGTGCTCGATCCAGCGCCGGCACCAGAAGGTGATCGAAGAGGCGCCTTCGGCCGTGCTCACCCCGGACGTGCGCGCGAAGATGGGGGAAGCGGCCGTATGCGCCGCCCGTGCGGTGGACTACGTCAGCGCCGGCACGGTCGAGTTTCTGGTGGATCGCGACCTGAACTTCTACTTCATGGAAATGAACACCCGGCTTCAGGTGGAGCATCCGGTCACGGAGTGCATTACCGGGCTCGATCTCGTCGAAGAACAGATCCGCATCGCCGAGGGGGAGCCGCTGGGGTACACGCAGGCCGACCTCGCGATCGACGGGCACGCCATCGAGTGCCGCATTTATGCCGAGGACCCGGCGAACGGGTTTTTGCCCGACCCCGGCCGGTTGCTCGTTCACCGCCCGCCCTCAGGCCCGGGCGTCCGCGTGGACGCCGGCGTGGAAGAGGGCGGCGAGGTGCCCATCCACTACGACCCGATGATCGCCAAACTGGTCGCCTTTGCCCCGACCCGGGCCGCCGCTATCGCCAGAATGGACGCCGCGCTGAGTGAGTACCGCATCGCCGGCGTCGCCACGACGATACCGTTCTGCCGGTTCGTGATGCAGCACGAGGCGTTCCGGTCGGGCCGGTTCTCTACCCATTTCGTGGCGGACCACTTCACGCCGGCGTCGCTTGCCACGGTCGACCCCGTGCCCGACGAGGTCTTCGCACTGGCCGCGGCGCTCATCGCGGATCGGCGGAAACCCCCGGCGGCGGCGGCGCCGATTGATACGGCCCCCGGCGCCTGGCGGCAACGCGGCCGGCATTGAACCGGTGCTCCGATGTCGTCGAAACATTTTTAGACCGCGTGGCTACCATCCCCACCCTTGTCCGTCACACGATTGAACCATGGCGCACATGCCGGAAGCCCTCCTTTCGACCCGTCCCCGCCACGAGCGAACCCTTCTAGGTGCTCCGGGAGAGCCCCGATTCCGCCCGGACTAACGCCCGGCCGTTGCCCCGCTGCGTACGATTCAATCACCGTGAGCGTCCCCGAGCCATCGAAAGCCGCTGCTTACGCGGCACCCTCGCGGGCGATAGGCCCGGAGGATGGATAATCCCGGGCGTCCTCTGATCTGGTACTTGCGTGGAATTTTCAATACTCAACCTGTTGCTCGTCCTCCTCGCGGCGTGGCTGGCCGGCGTCCTCGTCGAACGCCTCGGCTATCCCGCCGTGCTGGGCGAGCTCTTTGCCGGCATTGTACTCGGCCCACCCCTGCTGGGAGTGCTGGAGGGAGGCGAAGCCCTGGCGGTCCTCGCGGAAGTAGGCATTCTGCTGATGATGTTTTACATCGGCATGGAGATCGAACCGGGGGAGCTCAGGAAGGCGTCACGAGGCGGCCTACTGGTGGCCGTGGGCGGTTTTCTGACGCCGTTTATCCTGGTTTACATCGCTATGCGGATGGTGGATACGCCCAACATATCCGCGATCTTTGTGGGGCTGGCCGCCGGCGTGACGTCGCTCGCCGTCAACTCCCGCATCCTGTTGGATCTACGGCTGCTGGACACACGCATCGCCCACGTGATGATGGCCGGCGCCATCATCACGGACACGGTCTGCCTGATCCTGTTCGCCGCCCTGTTGGGCCTGGCAGACACCAGCCAGTTCGACGTGAACAATATCCTCGTGGTGACTGGCAAAGCGCTCCTCTTCTTCGCCGGCGCCTCGGTCCTCGGGCTGAAAGTATTCCCCCTGCTCGCTCATTTCCTGCGACGCTTCGAGCAGATGGGGCGCCAGTCCACGTTCATGCTCTTCTTGCTCATCGCGTTTTCGTTTGCCGAGATGGCCGAACTGGCGGGGCTACATGGCATCCTGGGTGCATTTCTGGCTGGATTGTTCTTGCGAGAGCATGTGCTCGGCCGCTCGCAATCGAAAGACCTCATGGAGTTGGTGCGCGATACGTCGCTGGGCTTCCTTGCGCCCGTATTTTTTGTCACCGCCGGCTTCATGGTATCCCTCGATGTGTTCTCGACCGATCTCATGCTGCTCATCAGCGTGATCGGGGTGGCGACGGTCGGCAAGATCCTAGGAACGGTCCTGTTCTATATACCCACGGGGCACGGCTGGCGCGAGGGTCTCGTCATCGGCGCGAGCATGAACGGCCGAGGGGCGGTCGAGATCATTTTCGCCCAACTGGGCCTCAGTGCAGGCCTGATCGACCAGAATATCTTCTCGATCCTTGTATTCATGGCCATTTTCACAACGGCCACTGTGCCTATGCTCCTCAAGTGGGGGGTCGCGTGGCTGCATGGACGGGGCGAACTGGTGCGCTCGGAAGAGGAGCGATCGGGGATCCTGATCGTCAGCGCCGGCCCGCTGGCACGGCGGCTTGGGCTGACCCTCTCCGCCTCACACGACGTGATGCTCATCGATCGCAACAAAG
The DNA here is from genome assembly GCA_034439735.1 of Rhodothermales bacterium. Taxonomy (NCBI): domain Bacteria; kingdom Pseudomonadati; phylum Rhodothermota; class Rhodothermia; order Rhodothermales; species Rhodothermales bacterium. Next base: position 7,346 of record JAWXAX010000086.1, read on the forward strand.
ACCTCTGCGAGCGGGCCCTGGCGGAGGGGTTGCAAACACTCCATGGCAACGCACTCGACGAGCGCGTCCTTAGCGAGGCTGGCGCCGGCCATGTGCGGTATTGCGTGGTGATGACGGCCAACGCCGAAGTCAATGCCCTGGTCGCCCAGATCGTGCGCACCGTCTTTTTTGTACCGGAGGTGTTCTTGATCGACAGTGGCGACCCCGATGGGCGCGACGCCATGGCGAGTCACCTGCATGTGCAGACGTTGTTCGGCGGCCCGCTGGATCTTGCCGCGTGGGACTACCGCGTCGACGACGAGCAGGTGCGGATGTCGCCGGTTGTGTTGGAGCGTACGCTCACGCCCGGAACGTTATTCCGCGAGGCCCAGGCACCGACCTCCTGTATCCCCCTGCTACATGAAAAAAACGGCATCGTGCTGCCGTTCCATGACGGGAGCGTGCTCGAAGCCGGCGACCGCGTGACCCTGCTCCAATTGCAGGACGCACCGCCCCTGGAACGCGACCGCTTCGATCGGCTGGTTGCGAACGCCCCCATCCTGGACCTTGCCCAACCCATGGACCCTGAAGGGTTTTTTACCCTCGTCGCCGGTATGCTGGCGCCGCGCCTGGGGCAGCCGACAGAGCGCCTTACCGAGCAGTTTTTGCAGCGGGAGAAGAACAACCCCTCCGTCCTCCTCCCCGGCCTGGCGATCCCGCATATCCTCGTCGAGGACGCGCCGGCGTTCGAAATCGTCATCGTCCGCGCGCGTCAGGGCATCCGGTTTCCTGGAGAATCGGAGCCGGTGCACACCTTGTTCGTTCTGGCCGGCCCGCCCGAGCAGCGGACCTTTCACCTCCGCGCCCTCTCTGCGATCGCCCAGATCGTCCAACGCGCGGGTTTTGAGAAGGACTGGCAGGTGGCCCGGGACTCCGAGGCGCTCCGCCAGCTGATCCTCCAGGCCGACCGCCAGCGTTTCCTGATCGAACAACCCACGCGTCGCGTGACGTCCGGATTGGAAAAGTGAACTAGGAAGGTCGAATTGGACGAAAGAGGGCTTTGTCATGGCATCTGATGCTCGGGCACGCTGTCGAACACCATCACCCAGTCCTGGTCGTCCGGGCTGACGATGCCGAAGCGGGTGTCCGATCCGCCGACATGCCCGATGCGAATCGAGCGGCCGGTGCATAGGTGGTGGTGTTTCTTAATGCCGGCGACGATTGCGCGCATGTCACGCTGAGCCCCGCGAAGCGTCTTTCTAACACTCGATGACGGGGGATGAGCCACCCTGGGTCGCGCGCCGAGACCGATCAGTCACCCTGCTCATTTGCCCGCGCCACGTTTTTCGCGAGTGACTTAAACCGCACCCCGTCCGCCTGGACGACTGTGATGGTGACCGCGCAGGTTTTGCTCGTGTGGACGTCGCGCACGGTGCCGGATTTGCCGGCGTGGGTGCCGGCGACCACACGGCAGGGGTCGCCGTTTTTGAGGGGGGATTCAGGGGGCTCTCTTGGGGGCCGGCTTTTGAAGGGCTCCGCCGTGTAGCCCAGGCAACGTTGTGAGCACGTCCGTTCGCGGTTGCTTGTCGATTCCCGCTTTAGCCGGAAAGACGATGGAAACAGGTATGGCTCACGGGGGATGGTCCTCTCGATACTGCGGTACAATGCGTCTTAGGCCACCTTACTCGTGGGCACCATCTCGGAATCGATTGTCCTTAATACCTTCTGGATTCTGTCCACTTCCTCTTTTTCGAAGTAGGCCTCTCCACACTGATTGCAAACCCAGGCTGGTAGTGCGCGCCAGTGGATGTGATACCCATGGCGATCGATCGAAAACGGAGCTGTTTTCTTTTCCATGTGACCTTTGCAGTGCATGCATTCCATCATACCACCCTCCGTTTAAAGTCCGATGACCAGCTTGCTTTATCAGGTATATAGGCTGTTATGACGGCAAGGTACTCTTGTTTCGGGGCGCAGACTACATGGATCGCCCTTTCAACCGAACCAAGCATCAAGCAGCTATGCCCCCGGTTATCCTCCGGATAGTCCTCGATGACCTCACCATTCCAGATGATGGCCTCGATCTCATCCGAGCTGATCATGCGATCCGGCCGACTCATTTGGATGATTGCATGGGGCAGGTAGAGGATTTTCTTCGCAGCGGCTTTTCGGACGCTGTTTAGAATGGTATCCAAGTTCTGATGGAGGGCTACTACGTGAATCCGGCGCGTAAAGAAGGATGCCACCCCGAAGGTAGGTAGCCGGTTGTTGATTTACCAGGACCCTCATCGGATAGCTATACAGCCATTCGCGGTGCGTGGTGGCGCAGCCATCTCACCCCCGCCCGTCACTGGCCAACGGAAACGTTTTTCGCAAGCGTCTTAAACCGCACCCCATCCGCCTGGACGACGGTGATGGTGACCGCGCCGGTTTTGCTCATGTGGAGGTCGCGCACGGTGCCGGATTGGCTGGCGTGGGTGCCGGCGGCAGGCGTCGCCGTTTTTGAGGGGGGTTCAGGGGGTGGAGGCATAGATGGTATCGTTGAGACGCTCGGGGGGATGATTCGGGGTTGCCGGCATCACATCGCAGCCACGTGCCAGCGCCGACCGAAAAGGTCCGCGTTGCCAGCCGCAACATACCGTGAATGCGTCGCTCGAGGGTCTATACCACCCGGGGTTAATCTGCCTGCACAGGCCAAAGCCGGACGCTCACTTCGTTGAGCCCTTCGCCGGTATTCCAGAGAAAAAGGAACTCGACATCCCCTGGTTCAAAACCCATCGCAAACCCTACGGCCGGACCGTGGTACCCTTCGTCAGGGCCGAATTTCGGCCACATCGACGGGTCCGTAAGATCGACTCGATAGGAGAGATCCCTCTCGATGGCGACGTAGGAAATGGTCTCTTCCGAGACATTCCGGACGCTAACCACCGACCCACGGGTAGAGATGTCAACAACTTCTTCGTCCTCGAAGGAGGAACAGCCGGCGAACAAGGAAACGAGCAAAAGATAGGTGGTGAGACGAATCATGGCTGTGGCGAAAGGGGACTGGTCTGGGAGGAACAGCAGGCTAACCCTGCAGTTCCTGGATCCTGGATCAAGTACAGAGCCTGCCCCCGGCTTTGACCGGGGGATGACGAAGTCCAGAGCCTGCCCCCGGCTAACGCACGAACTCCTCCTCCAGGAGGTAGTGGTTCAGCATCGCGCCGGCCAGCGTCCCACTCGCCATCGCCGAGACCACCGATTGCATCCCGGGGGCGATATCGCCGGCGACAAACACACCCGGCACGGCGGTCTGGCCGCCGATCCCGGCCTCTACCCGGCCGTGGGTCGTCAGCGGACACCCGAGTTGCTTGGGAAGATCGCTTCGGAGCTCCTGCTCCGGTGACACGATAAGTCCGCCCCGGGGCACGACCACACCTCCCTCCAACACGACGGCCTCGAGTTCACCCCCTTCGCCGGTCAGCCGCTCGATCCGCTCCTCGCGCACGACAATCCCGTTCCGCTCGATGCGCGCCCGGTCCGCGGCCGGTAGCTCGGCCGGGCCATCGGTGAACAGGATGACGTCGCTGGACCACCCCCGGATGAGCCGGCAGAGGTGGAGCGTCCGCGCGGGATCCAGACCCCGGCCGTAGACGGCAAGCGGCCGGCCCCCGACCTCCCACCCGTGGCAATACGGGCAGTGGAAGACGCCGCGTCCCCAGCGCTCCGCCAGCCCCGGCACCTCGGGAAGGATATCCCGAACGCCTGTCGCGAGAACGATTCCTCGCGCATCGACCCGTTCGCCGCTGGCAAACATCACCATAACCATCTCCCGGATGCGCACGGCGCGGACTGCCCACTCTTCGCGGATGACGACGTCGTACGGGGCGAGTTGCTCGCGGCCGATGCGGAGGAGCTCGGCCGGCGGCGTCCCGTCGCGGGTGAAGACGTTGTGGGATGCCTCGGCCGACGCGTTGCGAGTTGGACCGCTCGCGGCGACCAACACCCGGCGGCGCGACCGCCCGAGCGCAAGCGCGGCGCTGAGGCCGGCGGGCCCGCCGCCGATGACGATGGCATCGAACAGGGAAGGATCAGTCATTATGGTATGTCACTCAACCTGGGTACTCACCCACCACGTGGTGCCGC